>CANSLE010000020.1 GCA_947647645.1 uncultured Microbacterium sp. | reverse complement strand
GGGGCGCGGCGGGTGGATGCCGGGGCGAGCACGCGCAGTCGGTCGCGCACCCACCGCTCGTCGAGGCCGAAGTGGGCCTGGGCGGTGCGCAGCAGCTGGCGCGCCTTGCCGGCATCGAGCGGGAGCAGGGCCGTGAGGGGAAGGAACATGAAGAGGTCGATGCAGGCCAGTCCGTACTCGTCCCGCGCCTTCGGTGTGCACGGAGCCGAGGGGACGAACCCCGGCGCGCCCACCGCGGTGCCGGCGGCTGCCGAGAGGGGCTGGGACATCTCGAAGTCGAGGAGCGAGACCAGGTCGTCGTCGGAGACGAGGACGTTGCGGGGGTGGAGATCCCCGTGGGCCAGGCCGGCGGCATGGAGGGACTGCACCTGCCGGCGCAACTCCGCCGACACCGCGAGTGCCCACACGCGATACGCCGCCGTCGCCTCCGGTGTGCTGGCAGGGTCCGTCAGCGGGTTGCGCAGGATGACGGCATCCCTCAGCGAGGCACCCTCGATGTGCTCGAGCGCGAGGAAGCGATGGCCCTGCGCACGGAGCACCCCGATGGCCCGTGGGGCGGAGACCGACGGGGGGAGGTGAGCCAGAGTGCGCTCCTCGTCGACGAGGCGGTCGATGGCATCGCGCCCGTCGGGCGTCCAGCCGCTGTGCGGCCGCGCCTCCTTCAGGACGATGCGGCGCTCCCCGAAGGTGGCGTCGTAGACGCCGCCCGCGTTCGAGTGGTGGAGTGCGGCGGTGATGTGCGGGAACCCCGCGGGCGGACGCGCGTCAGCGAGGGCGTCGATCTCGGCCCTCAGGAACTCCGGGGGGTGCACCCACGTGGGCAGGTGGAACGATGGCGACCGGGTGTCGGGGACGAGCGCGCTCGTGCGGGGGTCGCGCAGAGCCGGGACGGAGGTGCCGTCCTGCACAACGGTCTGAGGGAGGAAGGATCCGTACCGGACGAAGAGGGGACCGTTGCGCCAGCGGAGGTCCGAGAGGACATACGGTCCGGGGCAACCGCCGATGAGCGCATCCAGTCCTTCGAGTGCGGCGTGCAGCTGCTGCTCGCTGGTCGGGTAGATCGTGACGAATTTGCCCGCGGAGCCGCGATCGGCCTCCTTCGCCAGGCTGAGGGCGAGATGCGCACGGGTGCGGACGTGCTTGAAGGCGAGCGACCGGTCGTGACAGAACCCGGCGACGACAGCGAGGACGGGGGCGGCCGTGCGCGGAGTGACGCTGACGTGGATCTTCCATCCCTGCTCGGGCAGGGGCAGCGTGCGCGGAACCCAGTGCGTCCAATGGTCGTCGTCCACGCGAGCCCACAGGGTCCAGTCGTGCTCGTCCGGCACGGCGAAGCGCTCCGAGGAGTCGGTGGCCCGCCGTCCGGGCTTGTCGTAGAACAACGGATCCGCGCGGGCATAGGCGACATGTACAGCGTCCACGGCGTCTCCTCGGGCGAAGTGCGAGCTGGGCCCGCACATTGTGCCTGTGCACGGGGCCCGGCCGCTCGCTCTCACGGGTCAGGCTCCGAGGCGCTGTTGCCGCGCATTCCGCGGGATGACGGCGAACGCGGTGCTCCTGCGTCGGGCGTGGGTGCCGGGACCCGGGGGCTG
This sequence comes from uncultured Microbacterium sp., assembly GCA_947647645.1. GTDB lineage: Bacteria > Actinomycetota > Actinomycetes > Actinomycetales > Microbacteriaceae > Microbacterium. The sequence continues at coordinate 14,947 of CANSLE010000020.1, read as the reverse complement.
ATTTCACTCGAATGAGTGATGCGCGACGACTGCCCGGTGGGCTCAGACCAGGCCGTGCAGCTCGCGGACGCTCGTTTCCGCACCGTCTCCGTCGCGGTCGTGCAACTGGGTGCGCAGCCGTTCGAAGAGGTCCACGCGTTCGAGTGCCGTCGCGAGGAACGGGTCCCAGCCGCGGAGGTTCCGTTCGATCGACAACGCCGCCTCCCGGACGACACCGATGAACACCGCGTTGTGCGTCGCGCGGGTGACGAGCTGGAACATCTCGGTGCAGCGGGCGAACAGGAGGGGGATGTCGCCGCGCCGGGCGCTGTCGGTCACGGCATCGGCCACCTGAAGGATCGTTGCCAGCTCGTCCTCGGTGGCCGCGCTCGAGGCCAGGCGGACGGCATTGCCCATCAGATACGCGGTGAAGATCCCGGTCTCGCGCCGCAGACGGTCATCGGGCACCGATACCCGGGTGTAGCGGCCCACCGCGATCTCGACGAGCCCGAAACGCTCGAGCCGCTGCAGGGCTTCTCGCACCGGTGTTCGCGAGACCCCCAGCTGGATGGCGAGGTCGACGTCGCGCAGCCGTTCACCGGGAGCCAGCGTGCCGTCGAGGATGGCCGCTCCGACGCGGGCGTAGACCTCATCGCTGAGGCTCACGCCACTGGTCAGATCGCGGTGATCGATCGGCGGGAGGTGCGGGGGCATCGCGAGGAGAAGGTTCGGGGCATCGCACGACGAGTGTACGTCGGCCCGAGCGTTCCATGGGGTTCGCGATCCCTCGCGGGAGGGATGCCGTTTGCCACCTTTGGCGGATATCTTGCAACGTTTGTGTCACCTTGTCACATCTGATACTGCGCGCCGGGATGCTGACCGTTAGCGTGGACCCCGTCGGCGCACTCGCGTCGTCGTCGCATGTCAGTAAGGCAGTTCATGAGCACCAGCGGTACCGTCAAGTGGTTCAACTCGGAGAAGGGTTTCGGGTTCATCGCTCCCGATGAGGGCGGCGCCGACGTCTTCGCCCACTACTCCGCCATCCAGTCGGGCGGTTACCGCTCGCTCGAGGAGAACCAGCGCGTCGAGTTCGAGATCGCCCAGGGTCCCAAGGGCCTGCAGGCGGAGAACATCCGACCCCTGTGAATGAACGGCCCGCCTTCGCGCGGGCCGTCTTCGTTGGGGAGTGAGCCGTCGCCCGCCCCACGGTGTGGCGACGGCTCCTTTCCCCTGCCCGTGGGCGGATGCCCGGCGGCCGGAGGGCCTCCGATCAATCGCTCGAGGCGTCCCCCGCATCGTCGATGAGCAGCAGCGCCCGCAGCTCCGCCGCTGTATCGACCGCCGCGGCGGCGCCGTCGGACTCGTGCGGCCAGCTGAACCCCCACCGCACGAAGATCACCGGCACGCCCTGCGCGGCCCCGCCCTCGACGTCGTGGTGCCGGTCGCCGACGAGCACCGGGCGACTGGTGTCCGCGCCGGCCGCCCGCAGGCGGCGCAGTGCCTCGGCGACGATGTCCGACTTCGACGCCAGCGTCTTCTCGTCGGGGGTGGAGCCGGCCATCGCCTGCAGGTGGGGTGCCAGGTCGAAGTACTCCATAAGAGCGACGACCTGGACTTCCGGCTTCGAGCTGGCCGTCGCCTGTGCGACTCCCGCGGCATCCACCTCGGCGATGATGTCCGCGATGCCCGGGTAGAGCTTCGCCCCGGTGGTGTAGCCGTCGGCCTTGCCGAGCGTGCGGTAGTAGGTGACCGCCTCCGTGGCCTGCTCCGGGGTCATGCCGACGTTCACCTGGAACGAGTCGAACATCGGCGGGCCGATCCAGTGGACCAGCTCCTCGCGCGTCGGTGCCGGCTTGCCGAAGTGCTCGAGTGCGGTCGTCAAGCGTCGAAGGATGCCGTCCGAGGCGTCGACGATCGTGCCGTCGACGTCCCAGAGCACGCACGTGAAGGGGGAACGGAGCGCCATGGCTCCAGCCTAGGGTGCGCTCAGAACAGTCGCGGTGCGCCCGACTCGATGCCCTTCATCCCCTCGTAGTCGAGCGTGACGCAGCGGATACCGCGGTCGCCGGCGAGCGTCTTGGCCTGCGGCTTGATCTCCTGGGCGGCGAACACTCCGGCCACCGGCGCGAGGTGCGGGTCACGGTTGAGCAGCTCGAGGTAGCGGGTGAGCTGCTCGACACCGTCGATGTCGCCGCGGCGCTTCACCTCGACCGCGACCGTTCCGCCCGCGGGGTTGCGCAGCAGGAGGTCCACCGGACCGATCGCCGTCGGGAACTCACGTCGCACGAGGGTGAGGCCGTCGCCGATCACGTCCACCTGCTCGGCGAGCAGGCGCTGCAGATCCGCCTCGACGCCGTCCTTCTGCAGCCCGGGATCGATCCCGAGCTCGTGGGACGAGTCGTGCAGCACCTCGTAGATGCGCACCAGCAACGCATCGCCGGTCTTCGCGTGCGTCACCCGCCAGTGCTCGAGCACCCCGGCCGAGGCCGACTCGGCATCCGGCGCCTCGACGGTGAGTGTGCAGGGCGGGCTCATCCAGTTGAGGGGCTTGTACGAGCCGCCGTCGGAATGGACGAGCAGCGACCCGTCCCCCTTGTGCACCAGCAGTCGCGTCGCGAGCGGCAGGTGCGCGTTGAGACGGCCGGAGTAGTCCACGGAGCAGCGGGCGATGACGAGACGCACCCGACGATCCTACGCGGGGGATCAGTGGTGGCCGGTGCCCACCTTCGACCCGGCGATGGGCTTGGCCGCGCCCGAGGCGAGGCCGCTCATCGCGATGAGCCCGACGATGATCCAGAGCGTGTTGAGGATGCCGATCTGATGGCTGATCCACCCCAGCACCGGCGGCCCGCACAGGAACGCCACGTAGCCGATCGTCGCCGCCGCCGAGACGGATGCCGCGGCCTTGCGCGGATCGTCCGCGGCCGCCGACATGCCGAGCGGGAAGCCGAGCGACGCCCCTGCGCCCCAGAGCGCGACGCCGATGAAGGCGACGGGCAGGCTCGGCGCGAGGATGAACACCACGAGTCCGGCTCCCGCCGCGATCGAGAGCATGCGCAGGGTCCACACCCGTCCGATGCGATCCACGAGCGGCCCGCCGACGGCACGGACGGCCGTCATCGACACCGAGAAGACGGTGAGGAAGATGGCGCCCGTGGCCTCCGACCCGTTGTGGCCGTCGACGACGGCGATGGTGAGCCAGTCGTTCGCGCTTCCTTCGGCGAACGCCATGCCGAGGATGATCACCCCGATCGCGTACGTGCGGGGGTCGCGCCAGACCTCGAGCGCCGCATGCACGCGCGCGCGGCGCGACGGCGTCTCGGCGTCGGGGTCGACGGGGGCGCTCTCGTGCGCGGGAATCGACCGCAGGGCGTTCGCCGTGACCACCACCCACACCGCGGCGACGGTCCCGAGGTGCCACGACGCCCCGATCCCCCACGCCGCCATGGCGACGCCTATGACGGCGCCCGCGACCGTGCCGAGGCTGAAGAACGCGTGGAACAACGGCATGAGGGTGCGCCCGAACGCCTGCTCGACGGCGGCCGCTTCGACGTTCATCATGACGTCGGTCGCGCCGAAGCTGAGGCCGAGGATCGCGAGCGCCGCGACGGTCACCGGGTATGAAGACAGGGCGTCAACGCCGAGTGCGGCGAGGAACAGACCGGCCCCGACGCCCAGGATCGTCACCGAGAGTCCGCGCCTGGCACCCCAGCGCACGACCACGACGTTCGCCGACATCACGCCGATGAGGGACCCGGCGCCCATGGAGAACAGGAGGATGCCGACCTCGAAGTCATCGATGCCCAGGTTCTGCTTGACCGCGGGGAGCCGCGATGCCCAAGAGGCTAAGGTGACGCCGCACAGGAGGAACAGCGTGAAGATCGAGGTGCGCCAGCGGACGAGCTGGCGACGGGCGAGGGATGTCCGGGAGATCACGTCCACACTGTACCGAATCGATTCGGAGACCGCCGAAACGATTCGATGCGGGTTACCATCGGGGGGTGACGAACCGCCGGGCCACCATCGCCGACGTCGCACGCGTCGCGGGCGTCTCGCCGTCGACCGCGTCCGTCGTCTTCAGCGGGAAGACCCCGGTGTCCGACACCACGCGGCTGCGCGTCCTGGACGCCGCCGAGTCACTGGGCTACACGGGCCCGGACCCCCGCGCCGCGTCGCTTCGGCTCGGACGTAGCGGCATCGTCGCGGTCGTTGTCGGCTCTTCGCTCAACTTCATGTTCGTCGACCCCGTTCAGCGGCTGCTCATGGACGGGCTGGCCGAGGCCGTCGCGCCTCTCGGCGCGGGGCTGCTGCTTCTGCGTCGCGACGCGGAGCTCGACATCGAGAACGCCCCCACGCTCACGACCGCCTCGATCGACGCGGCCGTGCTCATCGGGTGTGACGGATCCTTGCGCGAGTCCCTCCCGATCGTCCAGGCGCGCGGCATCCCGGTGGTCGTGGTCGAAGGCGATGCCGGCGACGGCATCCCGCGGATCGCCCTGGACAACCGCGAAGCGCAGCGTCGGGCCGCCGAGCACATCCGCGACCTCGGACACACGCGCGTCGCGATCGTCACCCTCTGGCAGGATGCCGTCGGCACCGCAGGCTGGATCGCGCCGGACGCGGACATCACCGTCGAGGTCACTCGCGACCGGCTCCAGGGCGCCCGGGACGTCTTCCCGGATGCTCCCGCCTTCGCGAGCGGCGGCAGCTCGATCGACGACGGCTTCGCCGCCGGGCGCGTGATCTTCGCCGACCCGCGCACGCGGCCGACCGCTGTCATCGCGCAGAGCGACCTCCTCGCCGCAGGGGTCATCCGCGCGGCGGAGGACGTCGGGTTGCGCATCCCCGGGGACGTCAGCGTCACCGGCTTCGACGGCGTTCCGGTCGACGGTCTCGCACCCTACGAGCTCACCACACTCGTGCAGCCGGCGACCGAGAAGGGCCGCGCGGCCGGTGCCGCGATCGCCGCGATGCTGGACGGGCGCGACCCGGCATCCGTCGACCTCACCTGCACATTCCGCGTCGGCAATACGACCGCGCGGAGCGCGGGCGGCTGAGCGACCGGTAGAATGGTCACCCGACCCCCGCGACCCTTCAGGAGGCCAGTTTGCTCGTGCTCCTGGCTGCGTTCGCGGTCGTCCCGCTGACGTTGCCATGGTTGTTCGGGCGCATCGGCCCGCGTGCGTTCCTCGTCGCCGCCGTCCTGCCGATCGTGGCCTTCGGCCACGCGCTGCTGCGGACCCCGGAGGTCATCGCCGGGGATGTTCCCGCCGAGTCGGTCCCCTGGATCCCGCAACTCGGCGTCGATCTCTCGATGCGCATGGACACGCTCGGGTGGCTGATGACGCTCATCGTGACCGGTGTCGGCGCCCTGGTGCTCATCTACTGCCGTTGGTACTTCGCCGGTAAGAAGCAGGGTGTCGGCCTGTTCGCCGCCGTCCTGCTCGGCTTCGCGGGCGCGATGTACGGCCTCGTCCTCACCGACGACATCATCGTGCTCGTGATGCTGTGGGAGATCACGAGCATCCTGTCGTACCTCCTCATCGGCTTCTACCACGCCCGAGGCGCGAGCCGGCGCGCCGCCCTGCAGGCGCTGCTCGTCACCACCCTCGGCGGCCTCGTCATGTTCGTCGGCGCGGTCATGATGTCCGTGCTGTACGGCACCAACAGCCTCGACGCCATCCTCGGCGGGGCCGCCCCGCTGCGTCCGGACAGCGAGGGGCTCCTCAACGTCGCGATCGTGCTGCTCCTCGTCGGAGCTCTCAGCAAGTCCGCGATCTTCCCCTTCCACTTCTGGCTGCCGGGTGCCATGGCCGCGCCCACACCGGTGAGCGCCTACCTCCATGCCGCCGCGATGGTGAAGGCCGGCATCTACCTGATCGCACGCTTGGCCCCGGCTTTCGCTCACAGCGAGGTGTGGCGCCCGATCGTCATCAGCCTCGGCCTGTTCACGATGCTGCTCGGCGGGTTGCAGGCGCTCCGGGAGTCGGACCTCAAACGCATCCTCGCCTTCGGCACGGTGAGCCAGCTCGGCATGCTCACGGTCGTGCTCGGCTACGGCGAACGCAACTCGGCTCTCGCCGGACTCGCGCTGCTGATCGGGCACGCGCTCTTCAAGTCGTCGCTCTTCCTCGTCGTCGGCGTGATCGACCGCCAGCTGTCCACCCGCGACATCGGCGAACTCTCCGGCGTCGGGCGTCAGGCACCGACCCTCGCCGTCTTCTCGATCATCGCGATCGCATCGATGGTCGGGCTCGCCCCGACCGTCGGCTTCGTCGCCAAGGAGGCCGTGCTCAGCTCGCTGCTCGACGGCGGTGCGCGGCCCGAGGCGCTCATCCCGCTCATCGGTATCGTCCTCGGCTCGATACTGACGACGGCCTACGGCCTGCGTTTCCTCTGGGGTGCCTTCTGGACGAAGAAGTACGCCGCCGGCGAGGCGTTGCCGGTCACCGCCTGGCCCGACCCTCCGCTGGGTTTCCTGGCCGCGCCGATCCTGCTGTCCGGCCTCACCGTCGTCGCCGGATTCGCCGCCCCGCTGCTCGACCAGGCCTTCTCCGGCTACGCCGACACGCTGCCCGCCGCCGCCGGCGAGAGCGGCTATCCCTACCACCTCGCGCTCTGGCACGGGTGGGAGCCGGCCCTGTTCCTCTCGCTCGGCAGCATCGCCCTCGGCGCCGGCCTCTTCTGGGTCGCCCAGCGCACGGGTCGCCTGCCGCGGCGCCTCCTCCCCTTCACCGCCTCCGAGGTCTACAACCTGGTGTTGCGGGTCATCGCACGCGTCGCGGTCTGGACCACGACGTTCACCCAGCGCGGGTCGCTGCCGCTGTACGTCGGCACGATCTTCGTCGTGTTCGTGGCCGCCGAGGGCACCGCGCTTCTCGCGAGCCCGGACTGGCAGATCTCCCTCGACGCCTGGCAGACGCCGATGCAGATCGTAGTCGCTCCGATCATGATCATCGCCGGCATCTTCGCGGTGCGCGCCCGGAAACGCTACACCGGCGTCGTGCTCGTCTCGGCCACCGGGCTGGGCATGGTCGCGCTCTTCGCGACGAGCGGGGCGCCGGACCTGGCGCTGACGCAGATCCTGGTCGAGACCGTGACGCTCGTCGCCTTCGCGCTCGTGCTGCGGCGCATCCCGGCGCGCCTCGGCGAGCACAACGCCTCGGTCAAGCCGATCCTTCGCGGCATCCTGGCCGTGGCCGTCGGCGCCACGATGGCGATGGTCGCGATGGTCTCCACCGGAGCCCGCGTCGCCCCGCCCATCTCGGACCGGTTCCCCGAGCTGGCGTACGAGCTGGGCCACGGCAAGAACGTCGTGAACGTCGCGCTCGTGGACCTGCGCGGCTGGGACACCATGGGCGAGCTGTCGGTGCTGATCCTGGCCGCCACCGGTGTGGCCTCGCTGGTGTTCGTGACCCACCGCTCCGACCTCATCTCGCGTTCCATCTCCGCGCTTCCCACCGGCGCGACCCGCACGCGGCGCCCGCTCATCGAGACCGACGAGGGCCCGCGCCCGCGTGCCACCGCTCCCGGCAGCACCCGCCAGGCGTGGCTGGTCGGCGGGCAGAAGGTGCGGCCGGAGAACAGATCGATCATGCTCGAGGTGATCGTGCGGGTGCTCTTCCACACGATCATCGTGGTGTCGATCTACCTGCTCTTCGCGGGGCACAACCTCCCGGGTGGCGGCTTCGCCGGCGGCCTCGTCGCCGGTATGGCCCTCGTCATGCGCTACATCGCTGGCGGTCGCTACGAGCTCGGCGCCGCGGCGCCGACGGATGCCGGGCGCCTGCTCGGTGCCGGCATGTCGCTCGCCGTGGCGTGCGCCGTCGTGCCGCTGCTGTTCGGCCTCCCGCCGCTGACCAGCTGGTTCTGGGAGACCGAGATCCCGGTCATCGGCCACATCGAGTTCGTGACGTCGACCCTGTTCGATATCGGCGTCTATCTCGTCGTCATCGGTCTCGTCCTCGACGTGCTCCGCTCCCTGGGCGGAGAGGTGGATCGGCAGATGCAGGCGCTGCGCGACCGGGGGGTGAGCGTCTCGTGACCGTCTCCGCCGTGCTCGTCGTGATCATGGCCGCGCTCTTCGCCTGCGGCGTCTACGCGATGCTCGAGCGCAGCCTCACCCGTGTCCTCATCGGGTTCCTGCTCCTCGGCAACGCGACGAACCTGTTCCTCCTCATCGTGATGGGCCAGCCGGGGATCGCCGCGTTCTTCGGCGCCGGCGAGGTCGACGAGATGAGCGACCCGCTCCCGCAGGCGCTCACCCTGACGGCCATCGTCATCACATTCGCCGTGTCGGCATTCCTCCTCGCCCTCATCTACCGTTCGTGGCAGCTCGGGCAGGCCGACACCGTCGTGGACGACGAGGAGGACGTCGCGCTCCGCGACCGCGGGACGGTCGAAGAGGACGAGATGGACGACGAGACCTCGATCGAGGACGAGGACGAGGAGGTCACGACAGACTTCATCGGCACCGAGACCGCGCCCATCACCGTGCTGCACCACCGCGACCTCGACGGCATCCGCGACGATGCCCCCGTGGACCGTCCGGGCGGTGATGCGCGGTGAACGCCCTTGTCCCCCTCCTCGTCGCCCTCCCGCTGCTCGGAGCCGGCATCGCCTTGATCTTCGGTCGTCAGCGCCGCGTGCAGGTCGGCGTCTCCGTCGTCACCCTCACGCTGGTGCTCGCCATCGCCGCCGTGCTGCTCTACGTGGTCGACTCCTCGGGCAAGGCCATCGCGGTCTCGGTGGGCGGATGGCCGATCCCCTTCGGCATCGTGCTGTACGTCGATCGGCTCGCGGCATTGCTGGTGGTCATCTCGAGCGTCGTGCTCCTCGCCGTCCTGCTCTTCTCCGTCGGGCAGGGGGCCGCCGACGGCGACGACGACACGCCGGTCACGATCTTCCACCCGTCGTACCTGATCCTGTCGGCCGGCATTTTCAACGCGTTCATCGCGGGCGACCTGTTCAACCTCTACGTCGGCTTCGAGATCCTGCTGGTCGCCTCCTACGTTCTCATCACGCTCGGATCGACGGAGTCGCGTATCCGCGCCGGCGTCGTGTACATCGTGGTGTCGTTGGTGTCGTCGATCCTGTTCCTCGCCGCGATCGCGGCGATCTATGGCGCACTCGGCACGGTCAACATCGCCCAGCTCGCCGAGCGCATGACCGAGCTGCCGGACTCGACCCAGCTCGTGCTGCATCTCATGCTCCTGCTCGCGTTCAGCATCAAGGCGGCGGTGTTCCCGCTGTCCTTCTGGCTGCCGGATTCGTACCCGACCGCGCCCGCGCCGGTGACCGCCGTCTTCGCGGGCTTGCTGACCAAGGTGGGCGTCTACGCGATGATCCGCACCGAGACGCAGATCTTCCGCGACAACGACGTCAACACCCTGCTGCTGATCGTCGCCCTCGCCACGATGATCGTGGGCGTGCTCGGCGCGCTGGCACAAGCCGAACTCAAGCGCATCCTGTCGTTCACGCTCGTCAGCCATGTGGGCTATCTCGTCTTCGGCCTCGCGATCGCGACGCCGCTCGCCATCGGCGCGACGATCTACTACATGGTGCACCACATCATCGTGCAGACCACGCTGTTCCTCGCCGTCGGCCTCATCGAGCGTCGTGCCGGATCGACGTCGATCCTCCGGGTCAAGGGGCTCATGCGCGCGGCCCCCGTGATCGCCGTGCTCTTCTTCATCCCGGCCATCAACCTCGGCGGCCTGCCGCCGTTCTCCGGGTTCATCGGCAAGCTCGCGCTCTTCGACGCCGCCGCCGAGGTGGGTACGCCGCTCATGTACATCCTCATCATCGGCGGCATCGTGACCTCGCTGCTCACGCTCTACACACTGATGCGTGCGTGGAACCTCGCCTTCTGGCGCGAGGACGAGGACCACACCGAGGAGACCGGTGTCGTCGACCGCATCTCCTATCTCGGCGACGCCCCGGCAGCCGACGACGAGGGTGCGCGTCGGGTGATCCCGCGCATCATGACCGCGACCACGGCAGGGATGGTCGCTGTCACGGTGGCGCTGACGGTCTTCGCGGGTCCGTTGTACACGCTGTGCGCCAGCATCGGCGATGCGCTGCTGACTCCCGTGACGCTCGTCCAGCTCGACGAGGGGGGCGGATCATGAGCCCGACCTCCACCTCGGTCGCGTCCGCGATCTGGCGCCAACTGCCGTTCTTCGTGTGGCTCGTCGCCCTGTGGATGCTGCTGTGGGGACAGTTCACCGTGCTCGCCGCGGTCACGGGGCTGATCGTCGCCGTCGCGGTGACGCTTGTCTTCCGGCTGCCGCCGGTGGAGCTCTCTGGGCGGGTGAACCTCTGGTACGGCGTCGTCTTCGTGGTGATGTTCTTCCTCGCCCTCATCCGGGGCTCGCTGCTCGTCGCCTGGCAGACCCTCGATCCTCGCCGATACCCCGGTGCCGCGGTGATCGCCGTCCCCCTGCGCACCGACGACGACCTGATCATGGCCCACGTGGGCGTGACCGCGTCGCTCATCCCGGGTTCGCTGATCGTCGACGTCGACCGTGACCGCCGCATCCTGTACCTTCACGTCATCGGCATCTCGTCGGACCGTGACGTGGAGAAGCAGCGACGCGCGGTGCAGGGCTGGGAGTCTCGGATCGTGCGGGCCGTGGGCTCGCGCGCCCAGCTCGAGGCGATCCGCGCGGCGGGGGCTCAGACGCCGCGCGAAGGGGGTGCGGCACTGTGAACGTCCTCATCGTCGTCATCTACGTCGTGTTCGCGATCGCGGGCCTGCTCACCCTCTGGCGGGTCATCGTGGGCCCGTCGATCCTCGACCGCGCGGTCGCCTCGGACGTGCTGCTCACGCTGGTCATGTGCGCCCTGGGCGCGGACATGGTCATCAACCACCACACCCGATCGCTGCCGGCGCTGCTCATCATCGCGGCCGTCGGCGTGTTCGGCTCGATCGCGGTGGCCCGCTTCGTCGCACGAAGGAACAACACCGATCGATGAACGAGATCCTCGACATCGCCGCCCTCGTCCTGGTGCTCATCGGCGGCCTGCTCTGCATCACGGCGGCCATCGGCCTGCTGCGCTTCCACGACGTGCCCACCCGCCTGCACGCCGCGACGAAGCCCCAGGTGCTCGGGCTCATCCTCATCTGCCTGGCCATAGCTCTGTCGTTGCGCAGCTGGCCGGTCGTCGCCTTCCTCGTCCCTGTGGTCACGGTGCAGCTCGCGACGGCGCCGCTGTCGGCGCACATGGTGGGCCGACAGGCATATCGGAACGGCACGATCGACGAGCGCTCCCTGTACGTCGACGAGCTCGACGAGGCTCATCGCACGCCGCCGGCCGCGGGCGGCTGAAGCGCGGCATCCCCGTCGGCGCGGTGGCCGCTTCCCGCCGATCGGCGGAGACGACCCGTCGATCGGGCGATGCGCCCGGCGTGCGGAGATGGTGGACTGGGGCATGCGCCGCCAGCAGGGTGGTGCGCTCGAGGAAGGACACCCCCCGTGCCGACGGCAGCCATGACGGTCATCTCGCTGGAGCCCGTGCAGCGAGAGGAGCTCGCGGACGTGACCCGGAGGATTCAGGCCGCATTCGCGCCCGCCGTCGAGAAGGAGACGGGACACCCGCTCACAGCGCCGATCCCCAGCGACAGAGAGCTCGAGACGTCGTTCGAGGACCCCGCCGCCGAGGTGCTCCACGTCGTCGCGGACGGGCAGCGCGTGGGCGGCGCCGTCGTCCTCATCGATCGCGAGACACGCCGGAACAGCCTGGAGCTCTTCTTCATCGACGTCGGTCGCGAAGGGGGCGGGCTGGGGCGTCTGGCGTGGGAGGCGATCGAAGCGCGCTATCCGGACACGGAGGTGTGGGAGACGTTCACGCCGATGTTCGAGCTGCGCAACATCCATTTCTACATCAACGTCTGCGGGTTCCGCGCCGTCGAGTTCTACCACGAGGGTCACCCTCACCCGGAACCGCCTGACGCCGATGGTGAGCACCCCGAGGCAGACCGCTTCCCCGGTGAGGACCGCGGCTTCCGCTTCGAGAAGGTGATGGCCAGCTCGGCGGGCAGCCCGCGCCCCTAAGGCGCGAGGGCGGGGGTGCGCGCCATCCCGAACTCGTGGCGCAGGACGCTGCGCGCCGCGAACCATCCCGACTGCCCGTGCACGCCGGGCCCCGGGCTGGTCGAGGCGCCGCAGAGGTATACGCCCCCCATCGGGGTGCGCCACGGCTCGGCGCCGAGGACGGGGCGGGCGAGCAACTGTCGGAGGGTCGCGGCCCCTGCGCCGATGTCGCCGCCGATGTAGTTGGGGTTGGCGGCGGCGAGCTCGGCGGCGGTCGTGCTCTGCGAGGCGAGGATCAGGTCGCGAAAGCCCGGTGCCACCTCTTCGATCGCGCGCGTCACGGCGGCGGTCTGGTCCACGGTCGACCCGGTCGGCACGTGCGTGTACGCCCACAGCGCGTGCTGCCCGGCGGGGGCGCGCGAGGGGTCGAAGGCCGACGGCTGCGACACCAACACGTAGGGGGATGCCGCGTGACGCCCCGCCAGGACCTCGCGCTCGCCCGCGGCGATCTGTGCACGCGTGCCGCCGATGTGCACCGTCCCGGCGCCGGCGATGCGCTCGTCCGTCCAGGGGACGGGCCCGGAGAGGGCGAACTGTACTTTGGCGGAGCCGCTGCCGTAACGGAAGCGTTCGAGCTGGCGCCGGTACCGGGTCGGCATCCGCTCGCCGGCGAGGCGGACGAGTGCGCGCGGCGTGACGTCGAGCACGACCGCGCGGGCGGTCAGCTCGTCGAGGGAGGCCACGTCGTGGTCGAGGATGATCTCGCCGCCGTGAGCCCGCAGGTCGTCGGCGAGGGCATCGGAGATCGCCTGCGATCCCCCGAGGGGGATCGGCCATCCGCCCGCGTGCGCGTGCGTCTGCAGTGCGAGTCCGGCCGCCGCGGCGACAACGCTCGGCTGGGGCGCGATCGCATGGGCGGCGACGCCGGTGATCATCGACGGCGCCACCGTGCCGGAGAAGCCGGCATTCCAGGCGGAGGTCCCCTGCGCGAGCGCGCGGAGACCGAATCGCGCCGTGACCATCGGGTGCGGCGGCACGCGCAGCAGCGGCGAGCCGGTGAAGCGGGCCACCTCCCGGGCGTGGGCGGCGAGCGGGGCGATCAGACGGCGGTAGGCGGGCCCGTCGGCGCCGAGGGCATCGACCGTGCGGTCGAGGTCCCGGTAGGCGATGCCCGATCCGCCGTCCGCCGCGCTGAGCGGATGTGCGAAGGAGATCTCCGGCGTCACGAACGCGACGCGACGCGCGAGCCCGAACGCGCGGAAGAACGGGGATGCCACGGCGAGCGGATGCACCGCCGAGCACGTGTCGTGGCGGAACCCCGGAGCCACGGTCTCCGCCGTACGGGCCCCGCCGCCCAGGTGCGACATGCGCTCGAAGACGCGCACGGACAGACCGGCGCGAGCGAGGGTCACGGCGGCGGCGAGAGCGTTCGGCCCCGAGCCCACCACCTCGACGTCGGTCATGCCCGCCCCGCCGCGGCGTCGTCGGCGTCGGTCGCCTCGGCGGCATCCGCGGTCGCGTCGGCGTCGGCGTTGCCCTCCGGTGGCGTGGGCACCGTGGGGCGTGCGTCCGCCCCCTCGCCGTTCTCGCGGGCGTCGCGGTCACGATGTCGTCCCTCGGCGAGAAAGCGCAGGCGTTGGATGGTCTCTTCGTTGCGCAGATGCAGCAGCGGTGCCCAGAGGAATCGCGGGACCCGCCCGGCGCCGCCGACCGGCTCCTCCGCCAGACGCACGACGCAGCCGTCACCGCGCGGCCTCACCTCGATCACGACGACGGCGCGACCCAACGGCCCTGCCTTCGCCCGCAGCCGGATGCGGTGCGGGGGTGTCCACTCCACCATCTGGGTGTCGTCGTCGATGAGCACCGGCCACGCGCCGAGTGAATGGTGGATCCGGGCGCCCTCGGCTGGCCAGTCGGGGTCGACCGCACGCATGCGTGAGGCGCCCACCACCCAGGCGGGGTAGAGCCACCCGTCGCCCAGGACGGCGAAGACGTCGTCGGGAGTGCAGTCGAACAGTCGGACGCTGGCGGTCGCCATGGGGTCTCCTCCGGGTCCCTCCCGATCGTAGGCGACGGAGAGGGGGCGGCGAAGGGGTTGACAGGACACGGGCGGGCTACCCGATGAGGCTCGGCTGCAGGTCGCGGAGCGTGCGGCGGTGCGTCATGCGCGTCACGCCCACCGCCGCCAGTGCGAGCGCGCCGCCGAGCCACAGCAGCAGCACGCCGATGTCGGTGCTCACCCGGGAGAGGTCCCCGCCGTACATCAGCTGGCGCATCGCATCGACGACGTACCCCATCGGCAGGATGTGATGCAGCCACGTCAGCGGGGTGGGCAGCGTCTGCCACGGGAACGTCCCCCCGGCCGTCACGAGCTGGAGCACCATCATCACGAGGCCCACGAACTGGCCGACGGAGCCCAGCCACACGTTCAGCGCGAGGATGATCGCCGCATAGGTGAAGGAGGCGAGCATCAGGATGCCGAGGGTGCCGAGCGAGTTCGCGAACCGGAAGCCGAGAGCGAACGACAGCACGCCGAACAGCGCGACCATCCCGACGCTGCCCAGCAGCGCCGGCGTCAGCCAGCCCGCGATCGTCACCCGGACGGGGGAGCGCAGCGCGGTCACCGCACGCCGCGAGATCGGCTTGACGATGAGAAAGAGCGCGTAGATGCCGATCCACCCCGCCAGTGCCGCGAAGAACGGGGCGAGACCCGCGCCGTACTCGCCCGCCGACGTCTGCGCGCTCGAGTCGACGGCCACCGGGTCGGAGATGATCTTCGCCTGGGCGTCGCGGGTCGCGGCGTCGGTATCGGGGATCGCCTGCAGACCCTTGCCGAGGCCGTCGCGCAGCTGAGCCGCGCCGCCCGCGACCTGGCCGGCGCCCGAGGACAGCGTCGCGGCGCCGGAAGCGGCCTGGTTGGCCCCGTCGGTGAG
>CANSLE010000019.1 GCA_947647645.1 uncultured Microbacterium sp. | reverse complement strand
GCCGAGGCGCTGCAGGCGGCGGCCGACATCGTCGCCGACGTCTGTGCACGCGGCGAGGTCGCGCTGCGCGAGCAGGCGACACGCTTCGACCGCGTCACGGACCACCCCATCCGCGTTCCGGCGAACCACCTCGACGAGGCGCTCGAGCGGCTCGATCCGGCGGTCCGCCGCGCCCTCGACGAGGCGATCCGCCGCGTGCGGGTCGCCTCGGCAGCGCAAGTGCCCGCCCCCGCCGTCACCGTTCTCGCTCCCGGCGCGCGGGTCGAGCAGCGCTGGCAGCCCGTCCGTCGTGCCGGCGTCTACGTCCCGGGCGGCAAAGCGGTCTACCCGTCCAGCGTCGTCATGAACGTCGTGCCCGCTCAGGTCGCGGGTGTCGGCGAGGTCGCACTCGCCTCGCCCCCGCAGGCGGCGTTCGACGGCCGGGTGCACCCGGACATCCTCGCGGCCGCACGGCTCCTGGGCGTCACCGAGGTCTATGCGATGGGTGGTGCGGGCGCCGTCGGCGCCTACGCGTACGGCGTCGACAGTCTCGGTCTCGAGCCCGTCGACGTGGTCACCGGCCCGGGAAACAACTTCGTCGCGGCGGCGAAGCGTGCCGTCGGCGGCATCGTCGGCACCGACTCGGAGGCCGGGGCGACGGAGATCCTCATCGTCGCCGACGAGCACGCGGATGCCGCGCTCATCGCCGTCGACCTCATCAGCCAGGCCGAGCACGACGAGCAGGCCTCGGCGGTGCTGGTCACCTGGTCTCCGGAGCTCGCAGAACGCGTCCGTGCGGAGGTCGCCGACCGGGTGGTGCGCACCCGCAACGGCGCTCGCGCGACCGACGCGCTGAGCGGCCCGCAGTCGGCCATCGTCCTGGTCGACGATCTGTCGGCGGCGACGGCCTTCAGCAAAGCCTATGCTCCCGAGCACCTGGAGCTGCACGTGCGGGAGCCGCGCGCGGAGGACTTCGTCAACGCGGGCGCCGTGTTCGTCGGTGAGAACTCGCCGGTGAGTCTCGGCGACTACCTGGCCGGCAGCAATCACGTGCTTCCCACGGGCGGGCACGTACGGTACGCCGCGGGGCTGTCGGCATCCACGTTCCTCCGCCCGCAGCAGGTCATCGTCTACGATCGGGATGCCCTGCGCGCCGTGCACGACGATATCGTCGCGCTCGCGGTCGCCGAGGAGTTGCCGGCGCACGGCGAAGCCGTCACTGCGCGCTTCGTCGACACGTCGACGGGGGAGTGACGCGTGCACTGTCCGTTCTGCCGCCACGCCGACTCCCGCGTGATCGACTCCCGTACCAGCGATGACGGGCTCAGCATCCGTCGGCGTCGCCAGTGTCCCGAATGCGGAGGCCGCTTCACCACGATGGAGACGGCCAGCCTCAACGTGATCAAGCGTTCGGGCGTGATCGAGCCGTTCAGTCGCGAGAAGGTGATGTCCGGCGTCCGCAAAGCATGTCAGGGCCGTCCGGTCACCGAGGCCGACCTCGCGATGCTGGCCCAGGCGGTCGAGGAGGCCGTGCGCCAGACCGGCTCCTCGCAGATCGACACCAACGAGATCGGGCTGACGATCCTGGGTCCGCTGCGCGATCTCGACGAGGTCGCCTACCTCCGGTTCGCGAGCGTCTATCAGGCGTTCGACTCACTGGAGGACTTCGAGGCGTCGATCGCCCAGCTGCGCGCCGATCACGCGCGCGAGAGCGCGCGGTAGTCACGGCCCGGGGGCCGGAGGCAGGTGCGACGGAGCCCTAGGCTGGGTGCCGATGTATCCCTTCATCTTTCGCGCCTTCTTCTCGCACATGGACCCTGAGCGTGCGCATCACCTCGTCGTCCCCGTCATCCGCGCCTTCGGCATCTGGCCGGTGCGGCCGGTCGTCCGCGCACTCACGGCGCCCGACCCGGTGCTCCGGACGCGGGCGCTCGGACGCGTCTTCGATTCGCCGTTCGGGGTGGCCGCCGGCTTCGACAAGAACGCGGTGATGAGCGAGGGCCTCTACGCGCTCGGCTTCGGGCACGTCGAGGTGGGGACGGTGACGGCGGTGCCTCAAGACGGCAACCCCCGTCCGCGTCTGTTCCGCCTGGTCTCCGACCGGGCGCTGATCAACCGCATGGGCTTCAACAACGCCGGGGCGGCCGCGGCCGCCCGCAGACTGGAGCGGTCGCGGCGAAGCCCGCGGCGCACCATCCTCGGTGCGAACATCGGCAAGAGCCGGATCGTCGACGTCGAGCACGCGACCGCCGACTACGTGACCAGCACCAGGCTCGTCGCCCCGGTTGCGGACTACCTGGTCGTGAACGTGTCGTCCCCCAACACCCCCGGTCTGCGCGGCCTGCAGGCCGTGGAGACCCTGCGCCCGCTGCTCGAGGCGGTTCGCGATGCGGCGGGGGACACGCCTCTGCTGGTGAAGATCGCTCCCGACCTGGCCGACGACGAGATCGCGGCGGTCTCCCGGCTCGCCGTCGAGCTCGGGCTCGCCGGACTCGTGGCGACCAACACGACGATCTCGCGCGAGGGGCTGGTCGCCGACGCCGCCGCGGTCGAGGCGATGGGTGCTGGCGGACTGTCGGGAGCGCCCCTGCGTGCGCGTGCGTTGGAGGTGCTGCGCGTCGTCCGGGCATCGGTCCCGGCGGAGTTCTGCATCATTGCCGCCGGGGGGGTCGAGACCGCCGACGACGTCCAGGAGCGGTTGGACGCGGGCGCCGACCTCGTGCAGGGCTACACCGGGTTCATCTACCGCGGCCCGCTCTGGGCGCGTCAGATCAACCATGGCCTGGCGGCGCGCCGTCGAGGCTGAGAGCCGGCGGCGCGCGGTCGAACCCGGCGATCTCAGGCGGGGCGGCCGCCGCGCTTGACCTGCGGCTTGGGCAGGCGCATGAACCGCATCTGGATGGTCCGCATCGCGCCGTACCAGCCCAGGCCCTTCTCGATGCGATCGCCGAACTTCTCGCGGGCCAGCTTCTTCACGCGCCGGCTCGTGATGATCATGTCCACGACGACGAGCAGGATGTAGAGCCACAGGGCGATGAAGCCGTAGTAGACGATCGCGGTGTTGGGTACGAGCGCGAGCAGGATCACGATGAGCATGAGGGGCATGAGCAGCTCGCCCGCGTGCCATCCGCCGTCGACGACGTCGCGCACGAAGCGGCGCTGCGGGCCCTTGTCCCGCATCGGGAGGTAGCGATCCTCGCCGTTGGCCATGCCGATGCGCGCCTTCTCACGCTGCGTCGCGAGCTCCGCCTTGGCGCGTGCGCGCGCTTCCTTGGTGTCGGCGACGAGGGGCCGCTTGCGGGCTGCCTCCTGCTCGGCGCGGGAGGGCGTCGGGCGGTGCTTGCCGGGTCCGGTGGGCACGGCGGCGGCGTCGGGGGCGGCGGGGTTCTTGGCCACGGTGTGGATCCTCGTTGTCTTCACGGGTGGTGCGCGCGCAGGGGGCGCGAGGGCTGCCCCCTAAGATTACCCGCATGAGCTCGGAGCTGTCCCGCCGTACCGCTGTCCGCGACGCCGCCGAGGCGGTCGTCCCCGCCGCCCTCGCCGATCTCGGGCGTCTCGTCCGCATCCCGTCGGTCGCGTTCCCCGGATTCGATCATGCGGAGGTGGCGCGCAGCGCCCAGGCGGTGAAGGCACTTCTCGACGACCTCGGCATCTTCGAGCGCGTCGAGGTGAAGACCGCGACCGTTCCCGAGACGGGCATGGAGGGGATGCCGGCGGTGCTCGCCACGCGGCCGGCCCGAAACGGGCGCCCGACGATCCTGCTCTACGCCCACCACGACGTGCAGCCGGTGGGTGATGAGGCACTGTGGCAGAGCGCACCGTTCGAGCCGACCATCCGCGACGGTCGGCTCTACGGTCGGGGCGCGGCTGATGACAAGGCCGGGATCATGGCGCATGTCGGTGCGCTCCGTGCCCTCGTCGACGCCCTCGGTGCGGACTTCGACCTCGGCGTGAACCTGTTCATCGAGGGGGAGGAGGAGGCGGGCTCCGCATCGTTCGCGCAGTTCCTCACCGACAACGCCGACGCGCTCCGCGCCGACGTCATCGTCGTCGCCGACTCCGGTAACTGGGACACGGTGACCCCGGCCCTCACGGTGTCGTTGCGTGGCAACGCCCGCTTCACGCTCACGGTGCGTACGCTCGAGCACGCATCGCACTCCGGCATGTTCGGCGGCGCCGTCCCTGATGCGATGCTCGCGACCGTCACGCTGCTCTCGACGCTCTGGGACCACGAGGGGGCCGTCGCGGTGGATGGCCTCAGCGAGAGGGATGCCGCGACGCCCGACTACACGGAGGAGACCCTGCGCGACGAGGCCGGGCTCCCCGACGGCGTGAGCCCGATCGGACGGGGGAGCATCCTGAGCCGCATCTGGAACAAGCCCGCCATCACCGTGACGGGCATCGACGCCCCGAGCGTGAAGAACGCGTCGAACACTCTCGCCCCGGAGGTCTCGGTCGTCATCAGCATGCGTGTCGCCCCCGGTCAGCCGGCTCGGGAGGCGTACGCGGCCCTCGAAGCGCATCTGCGCGCCCACGCCCCGTTCGGCGCCCAGCTCACCTTCCGCGACGTGGATTGCGGAGACGCCTTCCTCGTCGATACCAGCGGTTCCGCCGTCGCCGCCGCTCGTGACGCGCTCCATGAGGGCTACGGCGTCGCGCCCGTCGACATCGGGGTCGGGGGATCGATCCCGTTCATCGCGGACCTGGTGCGTGAGTTCCCGGGCGCACAGATCCTCGTGACCGGCGTCGAGGACCCGCACGCGCGGGCGCACAGCCCGAACGAGTCGCTCCATCTCGAGACGTTCCGCCATGCCCTCGTCTCGGAGGCGCTGCTGCTCGAAGACCTCGACGGACAGTCGACGTCCGGCGACTGAGGTCGATCGGCCCGCCGGAGCGCCCGCGGCGTAGAATCGACCGTGACCCGCCGTCTGATAACGGCTTCGATCATCACGAGGTTCCGGAGAGTGCCATGACCGACATCGCCACGAACGCCCCTGTCGACGAGACCCAGGCCGCGCACGGCGTGCTGCTGACGGATGCCGCCGCGGAGAAGGTCAAGAGCCTGCTGCACCAGGAAGGACGTGATGACCTGCGTCTGCGCGTCGCCGTCCAGCCCGGCGGCTGCTCCGGCCTCATCTATCAGCTCTACTTCGACGAGCGGTTCCTGGACGGCGATCAGGCCGTCGACTTCGACGGCGTCGAGGTCATCATCGACGACATGTCGGTGCCGTACCTGGACGGCGCCACGATCGACTTCAAGGACACGATCTCCGAGCAGGGTTTCACTATCGACAACCCCAACGCCGCCGGCAGCTGCGCCTGTGGCGACAGCTTCCACTGACGCGTTCCGTCGACCCCGATCAGGCGGGAAAAACCCCTCCGATAGTGGCAGGCATCCTGGGCGGATGGCCTGAATCGGGTGGGAGGTTGCCCTAGACTGAACGGTGTTCGACCTTCATGACCCCGAAAGGTGCACCGTGCGCGTCAAACGCCGACTCCGGCTCGCCGTCATCCCGATCGGGATCGCTGCGGCGATCACCCTCGCGGGATGTACCCCCACCGAGCTGAACGGCTTCCTGCCAGGCTTCACCGACGACGGCACACAGGCCACCAACCACACCGAGATGGTGTCGGGGCTGTGGGTCAACTCGTGGATCGTCCTCCTGGCGGTCGGTGTCATCACGTGGGCGCTGATGGGGTGGGCGGCGATCGCCTACCGTCGTCGCCGCGGTCAGCGGGGACTGCCCGTGCAGTTGCGCTACAACATGCCCGTCGAGATCTTCTACACGGTCGTGCCACTGATCCTCGTCCTGGGCTTCTTCGCGTTCACCGCCCGTGACCAGGCCGTGCTGGAGACGCAGTACGACAACCCCGATGTCTGCGTCACGGCCATCGGCAAGCAGTGGGCGTGGGACTTCCAGTACAACGACAACAAGGCCGACTGCCAGGCCGGCCAGGACGCGGTCTGGACCATGGGCGTCCAGGCGCAGACCAACACCAAGGGCGACATCACGAGCGAGCTCCCGACCCTCGTGCTCCCCGTCAACGAGACCGTCAAGATCAAGCTCACGTCGCGCGACGTGATCCACTCCTTCTGGATCGTCGACTTCCTCTACAAGAAGGACATGTACATCGGCAAGGACAACTACTGGTCCTTCACGCCGACGCGCGTCGGGGAGTACGACGGCAAGTGTGCCGAGCTCTGTGGCCAGTACCACTCGATGATGCTCTTCAAGGTCAAGGTCGTGGAGCCCGCCGAATACCAGTCCTACCTGGCGAGCCTGCGTGCCGCCGGCCAGACCGGCGACATCAACAAGGCTTACGACCGGCTGCAGAACTTCCCGGGCACGGGCGCCTCCACCGAATCCAAGGGACAACACTGATGGCGACGACGCTTCCTACCCAGGGCGAGAGCTCTGCCCGCCCTGCCACGCTGCCGCCGCGTCAGGCCGCGCTCATGAGCTCGACCCGTGTGGCCCAGAAGGGCAACATCATCGTCAAGTGGATCACCTCCACCGACCACAAGACGATCGGGTACATGTACCTCATCGCCTCGGTGATCTTCTTCCTCCTCGGCGGTGTGATGGCCCTCATCATCCGCGCGGAGTTGTTCGAGCCGGGAATGCAGATCCTTCCGACGAAGGAGCAGTACAACCAGCTCTTCACGATGCACGGCACGATCATGCTGCTCATGTTCGCGACCCCGCTGTTCGCAGGCTTCGCGAACGCGATCCTGCCGCTGCAGATCGGCGCGCCCGACGTCGCGTTCCCGCGCCTGAACGCCTTCGCGCTCTGGCTCTTCGTGTTCGGCTCGGTCATCGCCGTCGCCGGCTTCCTGACGCCGCAGGGTGCGGCCGCGTTCGGCTGGTTCGCCTATCAGCCGCTGGCCGGGGCCACGTTCTCACCCGGTGCGGGTGGCAATCTCTGGATGCTGGGCCTCGGCATGTCGGGCTTCGGGACCATCCTGGGCGCGGTGAACTTCATCACGACGATCATCACCATGCGCGCACCGGGAATGACGATGTGGCGCCTGCCGATCTTCTCGTGGAACACGCTGGTCACCAGCATCCTGATCCTCATGGCCTTCCCCGTGCTGGCCTCGGCGATCCTCGCCGCTGCCGCTGACCGTGTTCTCGGCGCGCACATCTACGATCCCGCCAACGGGGGCGTGCTCCTGTGGCAGCACCTGTTCTGGTTCTTCGGCCACCCTGAGGTCTACATCATCGCGCTGCCGTTCTTCGGCATCGTCTCGGAGATCTTCCCGGTGTTCAGCCGGAAGCCGATCTTCGGGTACAAGACCCTGGTCTACGCGACGATCGCGATCGCCGCCCTGTCCGTCTCGGTGTGGGCTCACCACATGTACGTCACCGGATCGGTGCTGTTGCCGTTCTTCGCCCTGATGACGATGCTGATCGCCGTCCCGACGGGAGTGAAGATCTTCAACTGGATCGGCACCCTGTGGCGCGGATCGGTCACGTTCGAGACGCCGATGGTGTTCTCCCTCGGCTTCCTCGTGTCGTTCGTCTTCGGTGGTCTCACCGGCGTCATCCTCGCCTCGCCGCCGCTGGACTTCCACCTCTCCGACTCGTACTTCGTGGTCGCGCACTTCCACTACGTGGTCTTCGGCACCGTGGTGTTCGCGATGTTCGCCGGCTTCTACTTCTGGTGGCCGAAGTGGACCGGGCGCATGCTCAACGAGCGTCTGGGCATGGTGCACTTCTGGATGCTGTTCGTCGGGTTCCACATGACGTTCCTCATCCAGCACTGGCTGGGCGTGGACGGCATGGTACGCCGCTACGCCGACTACTCGGCGGCCGACGGCTGGACGTGGCAGAACCAGGTCTCCACCATCGGTGCGATGATCCTCGGCGCTTCGATGATCCCGTTCTTCCTGAACGTGTGGATCACCTCGCGCAAGGCGCCGCGCGTGACGGTCAACGACCCCTGGGGCTACGGTGGCTCCCTCGAATGGGCCACCAGCTGCCCGCCGCCGCGCCACAACTTCACGTCGATCCCGCGTATCCGCAGCGAGCGTCCCGCGTTCGATCTGAACCATCCCGAGGCGGCGCTGCCGGTCGGTGTGGGCCCGGCGAAGGACGCTCCGGACGCGCCCGTGATGGACACGGCCGAGGGGAAGGTCAAGTAAGTGAAGACCAACGTCAACCTCTGGTGGATCCTCGCCGGCTTCTTCCTGCTCTGCTTCGGCCTCTACACGGGCTGGAACATCATCGAGCACTCCGACCGCCCGTGGTTCCACGCGGTCGAGTGGGTCGGTAGCGTGGCGCTGCTCTTCAGCGTGTTCATGGCCGCGATGATCGGCTTCTACGTGGACCGCGTCCACCGCGCCCAGGGCGGCGAGCTGCCCGAGGACTCGCTGATGGCGGACATCGACGACGGAGACCCCGAGGTGGGCGAGTTCAGCCCCTGGTCCTGGTGGCCTCTGGTGCTCGCGTTCTCCGCGGCGCTCGGCATCCTCGGACTCGCCGTCGGCACGTTCCTGCTGCCGATCGGGCTCGGCGTCTTCGTGATCGCGATCGTCGGCTGGGTGTTCGAGTACTACCGCGGGTATTTCGCGCGCTGAACATCGCCCCTCGGCTGTGATGGCTCTCTCCCTTCGGGCCGGCGTCTGCAGTGACGTCGGCGGCTTTCGCGACGTCAATCAGGATGCCGCGTTCGTCTCGGCGTGGGGAGCCGGCGTCGCCGATGGGGTCGGCGGTGGCCCCGCCGGTGACCTCGCATCCGCAGCGTTTCTGCACCGACTCGTCGCCAGCGGTTCCGGCCTGGACGACGCGGACGAACTCGCCACGCGTGTGCGCATCGCGAATTGGGATCTGGGTGCGCATGTGCGGCGAGATCCGTCGCTCGCGGGGATGGCGACCACCTTCACCGGCCTCTGGCTCAGTCGCGCCGGTGCTCTCCTCCTCGCGCACACCGGGGATTCTCGTGCGTACCTGATCCGAGACGGCCACCTCGTTCGGCAGACCCGCGATGACTCGTTCGTCCAGGTGCTGGTGGATCATGGCCTTGTCCGCGAGGAAGACGCGATGGCGCACCCGCGGCGCAATATCATCACCGCTTCCTTGCGCGGTGATGCCTCCGATCTCGTGCGCGTGAGTGAGCACGTCGGCGTGCGAGGCGATCGGTGGCTGCTCTGCAGTGACGGTGTGAGCGACTATCTGCCGGACGACGCCATCGCCGACGTCCTGCGGGCGGAGACGGACCCCCAAGCGGCGGCCTCCGTGATGGTGGCCGCAGCCCTGCAGGCAGGTTCCCGCGACAACGTCACCGCCGTGGTGGCCGATGTCGTCGCCGTCGCCCGACGGCAGGAGACCGTCACCTTCGCCGGGGCCGCGGCCGATCGCTTTGCGGAAGGCGTGGACGCCCTCGCGGGCTGACCATCGTCTCA
This sequence comes from uncultured Microbacterium sp., assembly GCA_947647645.1. GTDB lineage: Bacteria > Actinomycetota > Actinomycetes > Actinomycetales > Microbacteriaceae > Microbacterium. Next base: position 7,411 of record CANSLE010000019.1, on the reverse strand, counting down.
GGCTGTCTCAGGCCCTACGTACACGAGGTTCGCGTCGAAGGAGGCGAGCGCGTCGACGCGGGTGTCGGGGAGGGCATGCCTGAAACGCGACGCGAACGAAGAAGCGGCGAGGAGGACCGGAACGGTCTCTCCTCGCCGCGTGACTGCCGACGTGTGGCGTCAGTTCTTCTTGTCGTCCTCGTCGGGGACGATCACGTTCGATGGGCGGACGGCGGTCTCGCTGCGGCTGCCGTCGTCGATCGGGTGGTGCGGGGCGTCGGGGACTCCCGCCCGCTCGTGCATGCCCTGGATCTCGGCATCCTCTTCGGTGGCGACCTGCGCCAGCGTGTGGTGCTGGTGCGCGCGCGCCTCCTCGAGCTCCGTCTGCGTGACGGGTGCCAGGCGATCTTCGAAGAACCACCGCGACAGCGACGCGCGGACGTTCTCGTGCCAGGGGATGCGGCCCTGGTCATTGGGGCGGACGACGAGCGGCTGGTTGGTCTCGAAATCGACGAGCTTGACGATCTCGTACTGATCCACGGGCTGGTGGACCTCGATGTACTCGCCGCCGGGAAGGCGGACGATCCGACCGGACTCGTATCCGTGGATCGCGATCTCGCGGTCCTTCTTCTGGAGCGCGATGCAGATGCGCTTCGTGATGAAGTACGTGACCACGGGTCCCACGAACAGCAGCGCCTGGAGCGTGTGGATGACGCCTTCCATCGTGAGCCAGAAGTGGGTCGCGATGATATCGGAGGATGCCGCAGCCCACAGCACCGCGTAGAAGGTGACGCCGGCGGCGCCGATCGCCGTGCGCGTCGCCGCGTTGCGGGGGCGCTGCGCGATGTGGTGTTCGCGCTTGTCGCCCGTGATCCACGCCTCGATGAAGGGGTAGATGGCGACGAGCACGATGAACAGCCCGAGCGCGACCAGCGGGATGAGGATGTTGAACGACCAGGTGCGGTCCCAGAACACGGCCTCCAGATGCGGAGGCACGAGGCGCAGGGCGCCGTCCGCGAAGCCGATGTACCAGTCCGGCTGCGTGCCGGCCGAGACGGGGGACGGGTCGTAGGGCCCGTAGTTCCAGATCGGGTTGATCGTGAACAGCGAGGCGATGAGGACGATCACGCCGAACGTGATGAAGAAGAAGCCGCCCATCTTCGACATGTACACCGGCATCATCGGGAAGCCCACGACGTTGCTGTTCGTGCGGCCGGGACCGGCGAACTGGGTGTGCTTGTTGACGATCATCAGCATGAGGTGCACCGCGAGCAGGGCCACGAGGATGGCCGGCAGCAACAGGATGTGCAGGGTGTACAGGCGGCCGACGATCTGTGTGCCCGGGAACTCTCCTCCGAAGAGGAGGAAGGAGGTCCAGGTGCCGATCAGGGGGATGCCCTTGATCATGCCGTCGATGATGCGCAGACCGTTGCCCGACAGCAGGTCGTCGGGGAGCGAGTAGCCCGTGAAGCCTTCGGCCATCGCGAGGATGAACAGCACGAATCCGATCACCCAGTTGAGCTCGCGCGGCTTGCGGAAGGCGCCGGTGAAGAAGACACGCAGCATGTGCACACCGATGCCGGCCACGAACACGAGGGCCGCCCAGTGGTGGATCTGGCGGACGAGCAGGCCGCCGCGGATGTCGAACGACAGTCGCAGCGTGGAGTCGAGGGCGGCCGACATCTCGACGCCGCGCAGCGGCAGGAATGCGCCGTTGTAGTGCGTCTCGACCATGGATGCCTGGAAGAAGAACGTCAGGAAGGTACCCGACAGAAGGACGACGACGAAACTCCACAGCGCGATCTCGCCGAGCATGAACGACCAGTGGTCGGGGAAGATCTTGCGTCCCAGCTCCTTGACGAGGCCCGAGATGCTCGTGCGTTCGTCGATGTAGTTGGCCGCGCCGGCGACGAAACGTCCGCCGAGCGGCTTCTCGTCGCGGTTCGCCTGGGGGTGGCTGGTGTCAGGGCCTGTCTCGGTGACAGTCGCGGTGCTCAATGGCGCTCCCAGAAGCTCGGGCCGACGGGTTCGGTGAAGTCGCTCTTCGCGATGAGGTAGCCCTCGGCATCCACGGTGATCGGAAGCTGCGGCAGGGGCCGGGCGGCGGGTCCGAAGATCACGGCGGCACCATGGGTCACGTCGAACTGCGACTGGTGGCAGGGGCAGAGGAGGTGGTGGGTCTGCTGTTCGTAGAGCGCGACGGGGCATCCGACGTGCGTGCAGACCTTGGAGTAGGCGACGATGCCGTTGTACGACCAGTCCTTGCGGTTCTCCGCCTCGACCAGCTGCTCGGGCAGCAGGCGCATGAGCAGGACGATCGCCTTCGCCTTCTCCTCCAGGTAGCCGTCGTGGTGACTGACCTTCGCGAGCGACTGCGGGATCACGTGCACGGCCGAGCCGAGCGTCAGGTCGGCGGCGCGGATCGGCTCACCGGTCGGGTCGTGCGCGAGGCGCTCGCCCTTCTTCCACATGGTGTGGCTGAGCAGGGCGACCGGGTCGCCGGCATTCGGGCGCGCCGCGCTGGACTCGGGGGCGAGCCCGCGAAAGAGCGTGATACCGGGCAGGATCGAGGCCACCAGAGCGGCGATCAACGAGCCGCGGATGGCCGTACGGCGGCCGAAACCGGACTCCTCGTTCGCCGCGCGGAAGACCTCGACCGCGCCCTCACGGGTGACGTCGCGTCCGCGCGTCGCGTGACGCGGCTCGATGTACTCTTTGTCGCTCATCACGGCCTTGGACCAGTGGATCGCACCGATGCCGATGGCGAGCAGTGCGAGCGCGATGCCCAGGCCGATGAAGAGGTTGTTGTGGCGGATGTCGATGATCCGGCCGCTCTCGATCGGGAAGAGCATGTAAGCGGCGACCGCCCAGATGCTGCCCGCGAGGGAGAGGTAGAACAGGGTGTAGACCGTGCGGACCGCGCGCTGCATCGCGGCCGGATCCTTGTCGGTGATGCGCTCCCGGTGCGGCGGGAGGCCCGGGTTCTGTACGGGGTCGGGGACGGCGACGGCGAGCCCGGGAGAGGGCTTCCATGAGGCCCTCTCGTGCTCGAGTGCGTCTTCCTCGTGTGCCATGTCGCGTCCGTTCCCTACGTCAGTGCCGTTGTCCACGTGTGCCCGATCAGTTCGACTTCGCCGTGATCCACACGGTGATGCCGATGAGAGCGCCGATGCCGAAGATCCAGATGAACAGTCCCTCCGAGACCGGGCCGAGCGAGCCGAGGCTGAACCCTCCGGCCGACTCGTTCTCCTGCAGGTACATCAACGACGAGATGATGTCGCGCTTCTCGTCCGGGGTGATGGTCATGTTGTTGAACACCGGCATGTTCTGGGGTCCGGTGACCATGGCTGCGTAGATGTGCAGGGGGCTGGTCTTCGTCAGCGCGGGCGCGTACTTGCCCTCGGTGAGCGCCCCACCGGCGGCGGCGACGTTGTGGCACATCGCGCAGTTGATGCGGAAGAGCTCAGCACCGTTGGCGACGTCGCCCTTGCCGTCGAGGATGCGGGCATCGGGGTAGGTGGGGCCGGGCGCGACGGACTGGACCCAGGCCGCGATCGCCTTGACCTGGTCCTCGGTGAACTGCGGCGGCTTCTGCGGAGCCTGCGGCCCCTGCATCTGCAGAGGCATGCGGCCGGTCGACATCTGGAACTCGACCGCGAGCTCGCCGACGCCGTACAGCGACGGGCCGTCGACCGTACCCTCCATGTTGAGGCCGTGGCAGGTCGCGCAGTTGGCCTGGAAGAGCTTCTTGCCGTCGTCGACGGTCAGCGTCGTGGACGCCGCGGTCGGCTCGGTCGCCGCCATCGCAGCCGACGCGCCGGCGTAGACGCCTCCGGTGACGAGCAGGCCGGCGCCGATGAGCGCGGCCGCAGCCCACTTGCTGCGACGCCCGGTTTTCGGGCGGGGGGTCTTGGATGCCATGGAGGAACTCAGCTCCGCTCTCACTTGACGACGTAGATGACGAAGAACAGGACGATCCACACCACGTCGACGAAGTGCCAGTAGTACGACACGACGATCGCGGACGTCATCTCCTTGCGTCCGAAGTTCTTGACCGCGTAGGCGCGGCCGATGACCAGGAGGAAGGCCAGCAGACCGCCGGTGACGTGCAGCGCATGGAAACCGGTGGTGATGTAGAAGGCCGACGCGTAGGAGTTCGCGCTGATCGGGAGGCCCTCGGCGACGAGGGTGGCGTACTCCCACACCTGGCCCGAGACGAACACCGCGCCCATGAGGAAGGTGAGGAAGAACCACTCGACCATGCCCCACTGACGGAACTGCCAGAAGGAGCCGCTGCGGTAGGACTGGAAGCGCTCGGCGGCGAACACACCGGCCTGGGCGGTGAACGACGACAGCACCAGGATGCCGGTGTTCAGGGCCGCGAACGGCACGTTCAGGTTGCCTGTGCTCTGGGCCCACAGCTCGGGGGAGGCATTGCGCAGCGTGAAGTAGATCGCGAACAGACCCGCGAAGAACATGACCTCGCTGCCGAGCCAGACGATGGTGCCGACGGCGACCGGATCCGGCCGCTTGACGGAGCGCAAGGCTTGGGAATAGGTCGCTGGAGTGGTCGTCACGTTCCCCATTATGGCTGATATCGGACCGGGTTTTCGCATCACTGAAGGTGCGTTCGACTTTCGGAGGGATCGGAGGGGCCTTCATGCGGGCCGGGAGTTCGCTGGCAGAGTGCCGATAGGATCGGGGCTCATGGCGGAGCTCTATTCCTGGCCCGAGATCCTCACGAGCGTGCTCGAGCGGCGCGACCTCAGCGTGTCGGAGTCGACATGGGCGATGCGGCAGGTGATGCAGGGAGCCGCGACCCCTTCGCAGCTCGGCGGATTCCTGCTCGCTCTGCGGGCGAAGGGAGAGACCGTCGACGAGATCGTCGGTTTCCGCGACGCGATTCTGGAGGCCGCTCTTCCCCTTCCCGTCCCGGCCGAGGTGCTCGACATCGTGGGGACCGGGGGCGACCGGTTCGGAACCGTCAACGTGTCGACGATGTCTGCCATCGTCGCGGCCGCGACCGGGATCCCCGTCGTCAAGCACGGGAACCGCGCGGCGAGCTCTGCGTCGGGATCGTCCGACGTGCTGGGCGCGCTCGGAATCGATCTCGCCCTGGCGCCCGAGCGGGTCGCCGAGGTCCTCGCCGAGGTGGGGATCACCTTCGCGTTCGCGTCGGCGTTCCATCCCGGGTTCCGCCACGCGGGTCCGACGCGTGCCGAGCTCGGGGTGCCCACGGTGTTCAACTTCCTCGGCCCGCTCTGCAACCCCGCGCGCGCGGAGGCCAACGCCGTGGGCGTCGCCGCCCTCGACCGCGTGCCGCTCATCACGGGTGTGTTCCGGACGCGCGGCGCGACCGCACTCGTGTTCCGTGGCGATGACGGGCTCGACGAGTTGACGACGACCGGCCACAGCCGCCTGTGGGAGATCAGCCGCGGCGACATCCACGAGCACGACCTCGATCCCCGCGACCTCGGCATCCCCGTGGCAGACATCGACGATCTGCGCGGAGGCGACGCGCAGCACAACGCCGAGGTCGTCCGTCGGGTTCTCGACGGGCAGGCGGGTCCGGTCCGCGACATCGTGCTTCTGAACGCCGCTGCCGGCATCGTGTCGTACGACCTGTTCCGCGACGCCACGCAGGTGCAGGTGCCCATCGTCCAGCGACTCGCCGCGGCTCGCGATCGCGCGGCGGCGGCGATCGACGACGGTTCCGCGGCGAACGTGCTCTCGCGCTGGGTGGAGGCGACGTCGAGGGCTGTGGACTGACCACAGGGTTTTCTCTGGTCCGTCCTCTGTCCCTCGCGGCGGCGTGGGCGATACCGTGAGGCAACGGCCCGGCACCAAGGAGAGGACCCCCACCATGTCAGAGAACATTGCCACCGCAGACACCCTCGAACCCCCGCAGAAGAAGGTCGGCTTCGTCAAGATCGCCGGCATCCTCGGCATCCTCGGCGGAATCGCCCTGATCGTCGTGGGCATCGTCGTGTGGGCCACTGTCTCGACCCAGCTGCGAGCAGAGAACATCGTCGTCCCCGACGACGCGATGGCCTTCCAGGGTCAGACGGTCCAGGGGCCGTTCACGGCCTACGTGCAGGCGGACATCATCCAGCACCACGCGATGAAGGCGTCGGGCGGCAAGACCTATGCCGAGCTCGGCAAGGATGACCCGGTGCGCGCGACCATGATGAACGCGTCGTTCCTGCGTGCGTCCCTGTTCACCTCGGTGGTGTCCTTCGGCGTCGCCGCGTTCGCGATGGGTGTCGGCATCCTGTCGATCCTCTTCGGCACTGCGCTCACGCGACTGGCTGCGGTGCCGGTCGTCGTCCGGCGCTCCGCCGTGACGAGAGCCTGAGCTCGCTCTCTCCCCTCCGGAACGGGTCCGCGGCAGACGCGGGCCCGTTCCGCTGTCATGATGGCCTCTAGATGAGGCCGGTCGACGCGCTCCGCGAGATCGCGAGCCTGCTCGAGCGCGAGCGGGCATCGCGCTATCGCTCCGCGGCCTTTCGCACGGCGGCGGCCGCGATCGCCGGCCTCACCGACGACGAGGTGGCGGATGCCGCGGCTCTTCGCCGTCGCGCCGGCATCGGCGACTCGTCGTTGCGCGTCATCCAGCAAGCCGTGGCAGGCGAGGTGCCCGCTTACCTCGCGGAGCTTCGCGCCCGCTTCGCGCCGGCGACCTCGGCGCTGCGGGCGCAGCTGCGCGGCGACCTGCACTGTCACTCGAACTGGTCGGACGGCACCACCTCGATCGGGGAGATGGTCGACGCGGCGCGAGCGCTCGGTCACGAGTACCTCGCGCTCACGGATCACTCGCCCCGGCTGCGGGTGGCCCACGGGCTGACCGCGGAGCGGTTGCGCGCCCAGCTCGCCGAGGTCCCGACCTTCACCGACGACCGATTCGCGCTGCTCAGCGGGATCGAGGTCGACATCCTCGACGACGGGCGCCTCGACCAGGAGCGCGCATTGTTGGAGCGGCTGGATGTCGTCGTCGCCTCGGTGCACTCGAAGCTGCGCATGGAACACACCCCGATGACCCGGCGGATGGTGGCCGCCGTCTCCTCCGGACAGGTGAACGTCCTCGGACACATGACGGGACGCCTGGTCCGCGGCGACCGTGGCACCCGGCCGCCGTCGACCTTCGACGCGCGCGCCGTGTTCGCGGCCTGCGCCGCGCACGACGTCGCGGTCGAGATCAACTCCCGGCCCGAGCGCGAGGATCCGCCCGACGGTCTCATCGCGCTGGCGCTGAGCGAAGGGTGCCTGTTCTCGATCGACTCCGACGCGCATGCCCCCGGCCAGCTCGGACTGCTGGACGAGGGTGCGGCACGCGCCGAGCGTGCCGGCGTGCCGCCCGAGCGGATCGTCACGACCTGGCCTCTCCCGCGGCTGCGCGGCTGGCTCGAGCGCTGAGGGCTCCGCCGTGATCGGC
>CANSLE010000018.1 GCA_947647645.1 uncultured Microbacterium sp. | reverse complement strand
CACGCCGAGCGGACCCGCCGGTGAGGTGACCCGCGACGACGTCGTGCGTCATGCCGAGCAGGCGAGCGTCTTCCGCAACATCGCGACCCCGGCCGCGCCCGCCGAGCGTGAGCGGACCATCCCCGTCGTCGCCCCCGCCCCCGCCGCGCCGCCCGTGGGCGAGCGCGAGGAGGCCATCCCGGTCAAGGGCGTGCGCAAGGCCACGGCATCCGGCATGGTGCGTTCGGCTTACACGGCGCCCCACGTCTCGGTGTGGACCGATGTCGATGCGACCCGCACGATGGAGCTCGTGAAGCGGTTGAAGGCCTCGCCGGACTTCGCCGACATCAAGGTGTCGCCGCTGTTGATCATGGCGCGTGCCGTGATCTGGGCGGTTCGGCGCACGCCGTTGATCGGCGCGGCGTGGATCGACAAGGAGGACGGTTCCGCCGAGATCCGCGTGCGCAACTACGTCAACCTCGGCATCGCCGCCGCGACGCCCCGCGGCCTGCTCGTGCCGAACATCAAGGACGCGCAGGACCTCAGCCTCCGCGAGCTCGCGAAGGCCCTCGAGAAGCTGACTCTGACCGCCCGGGAGGGCAAGACGACTCCCGCCGACCAGCAGGGTGGCACGATCACCATCACGAACATCGGCGTGTTCGGGATGGATGCCGGGACCCCGATCATCAACCCGGGGGAGTCCGGCATCGTCGCGATGGGCACCATCCGGCAGAAGCCGTGGGTCGTCGACGGCGAGGTGCGGCCCCGCTTCGTGACGACGGTGTCGGGATCGTTCGATCACCGGGTCATCGACGGCGACGGCATGAGCCGCTTCATCGCCGACGTGGCGTCGATCCTCGAAGAGCCCGCGCTGCTGCTCGATTGATCGGGCGTCGGCCCGCCCCCGACGTCTGAGGCGACGGCGCGCCTGCGTCACAATGAAGGCATGCTGAGCGTCTTCGTCGCCGCGCTCGCGGCGCTCGTCCCGATCACGAACCCGATCGGCGCGGTCGCGGCCTACGCGGGGCTGTCGGCGCACCTGGGCGAGGCCGATCGGCGTCGTCAATCGTGGCTCACGGGTGTCTATGTCACCGTGATCCTGACGGTCTTCGCGCTCCTGGGCACCCTCATCCTGGAGTTCTTCGGCATCTCGCTCGGCGCCCTGCAGATCGCGGGCGGTCTCGTCGTCATGTACTCGGGCTTCGGCATGGTCGTGCCGCGCGAGGCCGGCGCCGATGCCTCCGACGCCGAGAAGGCGCACGCCGCGACGAAGACCGACATCAGTTTCTCGCCGATGGCGCTGCCCCTCATCGCGGGCCCCGGGGCCATCGGCGTGGTCGTGGGTCTCGCGGCGCGCTACCCCGGCATCCTGGACCGTGTCGGCATCGTCGCAGCAGTGCTCGTGGTCGGCGGGGCGATCGCCCTGCTGCTGCGTTACGGCACGCCGCTCACCGAGAAGCTCGGCGCGACGGGTGTCGGAGCCATCACCCGTGTGATGGGCTTTCTCATCCTCGCGATCGGTGCGGAGATCCTCGTGCACGGTCTCAGCGCCGCGTTGCCCGGTCTCGCCTGACGGCGACCGCCCCGGGGGGATGCCGGGGTGGGCTCGTCGTGGCTCAGCGCGCCCGAGGGTCGTCGACGGGGTCGGTCACGGGGTGGAAGTTGCCCGACAGATTCGCCGGCTGCAGCACATCGCCGAGCCCGCCGGTCTTGCCGGTCCACAGCGAGGGGCCGCGAACGCCCGGCAACTGCGTGAGGACACTGCCGGTGAACCGGCCCTCGGGCGGGATGTACGGATTGGCCTTGCGGTCGCGGCGCCAGGCGCGGAAGCGATCGATCAGTCGCATGACGGCACCTCCTTGGCTTCAGTCTGCGGCGGGTGGCGCGCGATTGCAATATTCGTATCTTTGTTCTATACTGGGGTGGAGAAACCCCGCGCGTGCCCACCTTCTGTTGCGGGTCCTGTCCTCCGGCGTAGCCGGGTCAGGGGTGATGATGCACGCGCTTGCCGATGCCCATGCGATCGACGCCGTCGACGTGGCCGCCTCCCTGTGGCCGTCGTTGGGTGCGTTGGTGTCTGGTGTGGTCGATGTGCGGCGTCGTGTTGCGGTGGCGCAGGCGGCGCAGGCGCGGTTGTTGGCGGTGGATGTGGTGGCGGATCGGGTGGGGGTGGTGTGTCGGGAGGCGCAGCGGCAGGGGCGGTCGGTGCGGGCGTCGGAGGCGTACCTGCTGCGGGAGCGGTTCCCGTCGACGTTGGGGGTGTGGGAGCGGGGTGGGATCGATGCCGGTCATGCGTGGGCGATCAGTCGTGCGGGTGGGGTGTTGCGCACCGAGGCTGATCGTGCCCGGTTCGAGGCCCTCGTGGCGGCGCCGCGCGTCCGATGTCAGCGGACGACGATCTCGTACGGCAGTCTGTAGAGCGCCGCAGGCGCGGTCGACGCCGAACCGAGGATGTCCAGGTTCGCGCCCGCGGCATCCTCCGTCGTGGGAGTCCGCGCGGGGATTCGCCTACGAGGGCAGGTTCCACCGCTGAGTCCAGAGGCCGTTGCAGTCATAGATCTGCAGCTTGGTGCCGTCTGTAGTGACGCCCTGCGGGTCGTCGAGGCAGCGTCCCGACTGGGGGTTCAGCAGCGAGCCGTTCGTCTGGTGCACCCATTTCTGCGCCCCGGAGTTGTTGCACTCCCACAGCTGGACCTTGGTGAAGTTGGCCGTGCCCTGCGCGTCCACATCGAGGCACTTGCCGAAGGCGCGGATGCTGCCGTCGGGTGCGACGGACCAATCCTGTCCGGTCGCGACACCGCTCGTCCATAGCTGCGCCCGGTTGCCGTTGGTCGACGTGTTCGTGTCGACGTCGAGGCACTTGCCGCCCGGGCCCACGATGGCGCCGGTCGGGCCGGGGAGGGTGCCGAGACCGACGCGTACCTCGCACTGGTTGCCGGTACCGAGCCAGGTCGCCGCGAAGTAGAGAAACGTGGTGCCGCTGCTGAGCGGGATGGCGGGCGTCGAGTAGCCGGGGCACGACGGGACGCCCGCAGCGTAGCCGCCTGTCGGGTTTACCGTGACAGGGGCGGTCGCCTCGTACCAGGTGCCGGAACCGAGCTGGGTGTTGGTGAAGAGCACCGTTCCGGACTCCGCCAGGACGGTCTTGTTGCCCGCGGGGCCGGCGACCACGCGCTGGCCGGACAGCAGAAGGGTGCCGTTGGGGCCGCCTCCCGGAGCCCAGGAGATGAAGGGCGTGTGCAGCAGTTCCCGGTCGTCGGAGGTGCGGACGAGTGTGCCCTTGTCGCCTGCGGCGCCCCAGGCGAGGCCGTTCGAGCTGAACTTGATGTACACCTCGCAGGCGTGGTCGGCGTCGGTGCCGTCGCGACAGAGCTCGTAGCTCATCACGAAGCGGCCGTCGGGCAGCTTGGCGAAGGTCTGCATGCCGGGTCTGGCCAGGTTGTCAGCGGGGAACACCACGTCATCCGCCATGGCCGAGCTCCACGTCGTGCCGCCGTTCGTGGACGTGTAGTGGCCGATCTTCTGGTTGTTCGTCGCACTGTTCGCGGGGCGCTCGTCCGAGATGAAACAGGCGAGGGTGTCGTCGTTCGCGACGACGAACGAGGGCTCCCAGATGCCGTGGCCCCAGGTGTTCGGAAGGCCGGAGGTCTGGGTGCAATTGGACAGGAACGACCAGCTGGCACCGCCGTTCGTGCTCTTGAAGACCTCCACCTTCTGAGTGGTGTAGTCGCCCACCTTCCAGGCCGTCCCCGCGGCGAGGATGTCGCCGGCGTTGAGGCCGGGGATGGTGCGCGGCACCTCGAACAACGTCGGCGCTTCGATGTCCCAGCCCGCCGTGTTGGATGAGATCGTCGAGATCTGCGACCAGCTTCCGCCGCCGTTGGTACTGCGGTAGATCGGCAGGACTCCTGGAGCGTTGTGCCCGGCCTTCGCGAAGGTCGCGAGCACGGTGTCGGTGGGGGTGCCGTCGTGCTCGAGTACGATCGCGCGAGGGTAGCCCGCCGTGCCTTTCGGGAACGTGGCGAGGTCGGGCGAGTACAGCACGGAGCCGGTAAACGCGGCCTCCGCCGGCGATGCGGCTGTGGGGGAGAGCGTGAGCACCGCCGCCGCCGCGATGATGGCCGCCGCGAGCAAGGGGAGGCGCCGCCCTCGGCGCAGAGTCGTATCCATCAAGTGTCCTCTCTGAGGCAACGCCCGCCGCTTTGCGGACGTTGCAAAGAACTCTGTCATCACTTTGCAGACGTTGCAAGAGCGTATGCTGCGTGGCGCGGATCGGATGTGTGGGCACAGACTGCCCGGTCGTCAGTGCGACTGAGCGGTGCTCTCGCGAACGACGAGTTGGTGGTGCGCGACGACCTCCTCGGCGGGAAGCTCCGGCTCGTCGATGCGCGCGACGATACGGCGGACGGCCTCGCGGGCGATGAAGGGCGTGTCGAGCGAGACCGTGCTGAGGGACGGACGAGCGAACCGGCCCTCCTCCACATCGTCGATGCCGATGACGGCCACATCGTCGGGGACGCGGAGGCCCGCGTCGAAGACCGCGCGCATGGCGCCGATCGCGAGGAGGTCGGAGAAGCAGAAGATGGCGTCGGGGCGTGGCTCGAGCGCGAGCAGTTCTCGGGCGGCGCGGTATCCGCCGGGGCGGCTGTAGTGGGCTGCGGGCTTCACGAGCTTCGGGTCGTGGGGGAGCCCGGCCTCGGCGAGTGCTTCTGCATAGCCGGACTCGCGCTGGAGCGGGGTCGCATACTCCTCCGTGGGCTGGCTGCCGATCGCAGCGATGCGGCGACGGCCGACGGCGGCGAGATGGGCGACGGCGTCCTTGGCGGCCTGCACGTTGTCGATGGCGACATGATCGTATCGCCCGTCGAACTCATGCTCGCCCAGCAGGACGAGCGGCATCGTGGTCGACCCGTGCATGTCGAGCAGCTCGGTCTTCGTGACGAGCGGGCTGAAGAGCATGCCGTCGAACAGCATCGTGCGGTCGTCGCCGAGCAGCAGCTGGCGTTCGCGCTCGTGGTCGTAGCCGGTCTGGTCGATCATCACGCGATAGCCGAGCATTGCGGCCGCGTCGAGGATCTCGCGAGCCAGTTCGCTGAAGTAGGGGACGTTGACCTCGGGTACCACCAGGGCGAGCATCCCCGTGCGGCCCGTGCGGAGCGTGCGGGCGACGGGGTTGGGGCGGTAGTCCAGCGTCTCGATGGCTGCGAGCACCCGGGAGCGCATCCGATCGCTGACGTGCTCGTACCCGCTCACAACGTTGGAGACCGTGCGCACGGACACCTGGGCGAACTCGGCGACGTCACGCAGTGTTGCTGGCATGACGTCATCGTAGCGTTTGCAACGTTCGCAAACGAACGCTACAGTTTGCATACGTTGGCAAAACACGAGGGAGTGTCCCATGAACCACCACCCGAAACGACGGGCACGCGGCGTCGCCGTCGCCGCGGCGCTCGTCGCCACAGCAATGACCCTGACGGCCTGCGGGCCGGACATCGGTAGCGCGGGCAGCGCCGCATCCTCCAACCGGCTGCAGGCTCCGACCACCGACCAGCCGAAAGGCGAGATCACCATCTGGGACCGGTCGGGAGATCTGTTCAAGGTCTTCGACGGCGTCATCGCGGCCTTCAACAAGAAGTACCCCGGCATCACCGTCCACCACGTGGCCGTTGACATCAACGCAAAGCTGCAGAACACCCTCATCACGGGCACCGACGTTCCGGACGGCGTGTTCCTCGACGACGCGCTGGTCAGCAGCTACGCCGATCACCTGTGGGATCTCAGCGACGTCCTCAAGCCGTACGTGAAGGACATCGCGCCGCAGAAGATCGACGCGAACACCGTCAAGGGCGGCATCTACGGCGTCCCGTACGACCTCAACCCGGGACTCCTGTACTACAACGCGACCGCCCTGGGGGCTGCGGGGGTCGATGCCACGCGCATCAAGACGTACGACGACCTGCTCGCCGCCGCCCGCCAGTACCAGAAGGCCAAGCCGGGCGCGAAGCCCATCCACTTGGAGCGGGGCGGCTTCCTCGGCCAGCTGCAGCTGGAGATGTATGCGAGCCAGCTGGGCACGTCCCTCGCCGACGCAAAGGGCAAGCTGCGGCTCGACAGCCCCGAGTACAAGCAGATTCTCACCTTCCTCGACACCGTGCAGAAGGACGGTCTGGGCACCCGCGCGGAGTACCTCAGCCAGACCGACATTGCGGAGATAGAGGCCGGGAACGAGGTCTTCTACCCGTGGGCCATCTGGTTCAGCTTCGCCCCGCAGCAGCTCCTTCCCAAGACCAAGGGCGAGTGGCGCGCGATGGAGTTGCCGGCCTGGAAGGACGGCGGCGCACGCAGCGGCGCGATGGGCGGATCGTCGTTCGTGCTGCCGAAGGACGGCAAGAACTCCCCGCTGGCATGGCTGTTCTACGAGTTCCTCATGTACGACAAGGCCGGCTACAGCGCGGTTTGGGGACCCAACGAGGTCTATCCGCAGGGCCTCAACACGTCCATCCCGGCCTATCTCCCCGCGGCACAGCCGTCGAAGCCGCTGTTCCAGCCCGTGCCGGCCCTCGGTGACCAGGACCTGTGGAAGGTCGCGACCCAGGCGGGCTCGCAGATCCCCGCAGGGACGGCCATCCCGTCGTGGTGGAACGGCTCGACCGCCTACCTTGGCGCCGACCTCCAACGGATGCTCGACGGCGAGCTCACGCCCGACCAGGTGATCAAGAAGGCCGGCTCCGACATCCAGACCAACCTCGTCGACCGGCAGTGACCAGAGAACCATGACGGCCACAGCCCTCCCCTCCGCGGCCCGGACCCGCAGGCGCTTCAGCGGCCCCCGCGCCCGCCGCCGACTCGCCCCGTACCTCTTCGTGATGCCGTTCGTGGTGATCTTCCTCGCGTTCAGCGTGTACCCGTTGATCTTCACCGCGCGGCTCAGCTTCACGAACTGGCACGGCACCGGTGCCGCGGAGTGGGTGGGCTGGGGCAACTACGCCTACCTGCTCAGCAGCCCGGCCTTCTGGAGCTCGCTCGGCAACTCGGCCGTGCTCTGGCTGCTGATCGTGCCGGTGCAGATCGCGCTCGCTGTGATGGTCGCCGTCCTGCTCGACTCGGCGAAGCTGCGACTGCGCGGCATGTACAGGGTCGCGTTCATCGTGCCCTTCGTCACCCCGCTGGTCGCGGTGGCACAGATCTGGGTGGTGCTGTTCGACCAGGACCACGGCGCCGTCAACGCCCTGCTCGGCGCCGTCGGGTTCCCGGACATCGGCTGGCTCACCACGAGCGCGTGGTCGAAGCCGACGCTGGCGCTGCTGTTCCTGTGGAAGACCACGGGTTTCATCGTGATCATCCTGCTGTCGGGGCTGCAGTCCATCGACCGGTCGATGTACGAGGCGGCCGACCTCGACGGCGCGTCGCCCGCGCGGCAGCTGTGGAGCATCACCGTCCCCCTCCTTCGCCGGACGATCATGTTCGCGGTCGTGCTCCAGACCCTCGCGGTGTTCCAGATGTTCGCCGAGCCCTTCGTCGTCACGAAGGGCGGCCCCTACAACTCGACGACGACGGCCGGCTACTACTTGTACAACCACATCACCCGGGCAGACCTCGGCACCGGCGCAGCGAACTCGTTCCTGCTGGTCATCCTCGTGATG
Organism: uncultured Microbacterium sp.; assembly: GCA_947647645.1. Taxonomy (GTDB): domain Bacteria; phylum Actinomycetota; class Actinomycetes; order Actinomycetales; family Microbacteriaceae; genus Microbacterium. Next base: position 9,408 of record CANSLE010000018.1, on the reverse strand, counting down.
ATCCTGTCGCTGGCCTTCGTCCGTCTGCTCCGAGCGAAGGACTGACCATGGCGACCCCCACCGTTCTCGACAGCACGGCCGGATCGGCGCAGGCTCCCTCGACCTCGCCGCCAACCGGCGCCCCGCGGCGCCCGCGGCGCCCTCGCCCGCGGATCGGCGCACACGCCTTCCTTCTTCTGCTGCTCGTCGCCTTCCTCGCGCCGGTCGCGTGGGCGATCGTCTCGGCTTTCAAGCCGGCGAACGACATCATCCGCGACCCGCTCGGGCTCGACCCTTCGCTCTTCACCCTCGACAACTTCGCGGCGATGTTCCACGACGTGCCGATCGGTCAGGGGTTCCTGAACACCGCGATCGTGCTCGTCTCGAAGGGCACGATCACCTTGTTCTTCGCCCCGCTGGCGGCCTACGCCTTCGCCAAGTACAACTTCGCCGGAAAGAACCTCATCTTCGGCGCAGTGCTCGTCACGCTGATGTTGCCGACGATCGTGCTGGTCATCCCGTTGCTGCTGGAGATGAAGACCCTCGGTTGGGTGAACACCTACCAGGCGCTCATCCTGCCGGGCTCGGTCGACGCCTTCGCGATCTTCTGGATGCGCCAGGTCATCGCCGCGGTGCCGGACGAACTGCTCGATGCGGCCCGCGTCGACGGCTGCGGCGAGTTCGGGATCTTCTGGCGCGTCGTCGTCCCGGTGATCAGGCCCGGGCTCGCCGGGCTCGCGGTACTGACCATCATGAACATCTACAACGACTTCGTCTGGCCGGTGATCGTCGCGAGCTCCAACCGGATGGCGACCCTCCAGGTGGTGCTCTCCACGCTGGCGCAGAACATCACGGGCAACCGGATCGGCGCGGACTACGCCACCGTGACCGGCGAGCTCCTCGCCGCGAGCTCCATCGCCCTCCTCCCTCTGCTGGTGCTCTTCATCGTGCTCCAGCGTCACTTCATCAACGGCATCCTTGCCGGCAGCGTGAAAGGCTGAATATGACCCTCTCTTCGACCGACTCCGCCCTCACCGCCCGGCCGGCGACCCCGGAGCAGCCGCGACCGGAGTATCCGCGGCCCGACCTCGACCGCTCCGGCCGCTGGCTGAACCTCAACGGTGTGTGGGATTTCGAGGCCGACGACGCCGCGCGCACGATCACGGTCCCGTTCGCGTGGGAGACAGTCGCCTCCGGTGTGAACCGCACGTGGCTCGAGCGAGCGGTGTACTGCCGGGAGGTGACCGTGCCGGGGGCGTGGACCGGTTCCCGTGTCGTGCTGTGCTTCGGTGCTGTCCACCATCGCGCGGTCGTACGGATCGACGGCAGCGTGGTCGGCGAGCACGTCGGCGGCTACGAGTCGTTCGAGTTCGACGTCACCGACTTCCTCGTGCCCGGCATCCCCTCGGAGCTGACGGTGGAGGTGGAGGCGCCGGCTGACAAGCGCGCCATCCCGCACGGCAAGCAGCGCTCCATCCCGCGCGATGACTACGATGGCGTCGCGTTCACGCCGACCTCCGGCATCTGGCAGACGGTGTGGCTGGAGGCCCGCGGTCGCACCTACGCCCGTGCGGTGTCGCTGCGCGGCGATAGCCTCACCGGCTTCGACGTGACGGTCCAGACGGCCGGCGACGCGCCGGCGGAGGCGCCGGTCTCGGTTCGCGTGCTCGGCAGCGGCGAGTCCGTCGCGCTACGCGCCGACCACGCCGGGCGCGCATCCGGCCGCCTCCCGATCGCCGCACCGCGGGTTTGGGCGCCGGCCGACCCGCACCTCTACCGAGTGGAGGTCGTGGTCGGTCAGGGCGAGCATGCGGACACCGCCGTCGCCACGTCCGGTCTGCGCCGCATCGAGACGCGCGGCGCGGACCTCTTCCTCAACGGGGAGCGGCTGTATCTGCGCGGCGTGCTCGACCAGGGGTACTGGCCGGAGACCGGCCTGACCGCCCCCGACGCGACGGCCCTCTGCCGGGACGTCGCGCTCGCCCACGAGCTCGGCTACAACCTCGTCCGGAAGCACCTCAAGTTCGAGGAGCCGATCTGGCTGCACGAAGCCGACCGCACCGGCATGCTCGTCTGGGCCGAGCCCGCCTGCCCGAGCCGGTTCTCTGAGGAGGCCGCCGCCACGTTCGAGGCGCAGCTGCCCGCGCTGGTCGAACGCGATGGGAACCATCCATCGATCGTGATCTGGGGCCTGTACAACGAGGAGTGGGGGCTCGACTGGGACATCCCGGGCAGCGACGCGCGCGCCCGGGCCGCCGTCCACGCGTACGAGACGATGCGTGCCCTCGACGGCACGCGTCCGATCGTGGAGAACTCGGGCTGGGCGCACGTGCGCACCGATCTGGTGGACTGGCACTACTACGAGCCGAACCTGGCCGAGTGGAAACGCGTGGTCGCCGGGATGGCCGACGGCACCGTGACCGAGTTTCCGGTGCGGCTCGGCCCGGACTTCGTCGTCGACAAGTCCTTCTACGCGTCCGATGCGGTGCCGCGCACAGGCATCCCGATCCTGAACAGCGAATACGGCGAGGGCTTCACGAGCCTCGAGCGCACGTGGCACCTCCGATGGGAGACCCAGGAGCTGCGGAGGCACGACCGGTTCTCGGGGTATGTGTACACCGAATTCGCCGACGTCGAGCACGAGGCGGCCGGGCTCCTCACCACCGATCGCCGGGCCAAGGATTGGGGAGGCCTCGTCCCTGCCGACGTGAACGCCGAGACGGTGCTCGTCCTCGATCTGATCCCGCTGCGCGCTGGCGCTGACATCGAGCCGCCCGCCGAGCCGATCACCCTGGTCGCGCACGTCTCGCATCATGGGACCGCGCCTCTGACGGCACGGCTGCACGCGGCATGGCTGCGCGCCGGAGCGCCGGTGGACGGAGCGGTGGCCGACGCGGCCCGAGCGAGGCCGCAGGCATCCAGCGCTGCCGTCGCGGTCGCTCCGTTCGTGCTTTCGCCGGAGGTGTCGATCACCGTCCCGGCGGCGGAGGGCGCAGGACGGCTCCTGCTGTGGGCGACGGACGAGGGTGGCCGTACCGTCGCCCGCACGTACCTCGATGCGGCAGAGGTCGAAGAGCTCAACCGCCGGGGAGCACGTCCCGGTTCGTGACGACGCCGGTCACGGTGGAGGCGGGTGGCATCCGGGCGAGGGGCGAAGATCAGCTGAAGGTTGACCGCCGCGCGCGACGCGTGGTGGCCCGAGATGCGCTTCGACGCTGCGGTCGGCTCGCCGCTCCTCGAGACGTGGACGGAAGAGAACCGCGAGGTGAGTGCGAGCGGGAGCATCACCCGGTGCGAACCGCCGCAACTCCTCGGGTTCAGCTGGATCGAAGCCCGGTGGGCTCACGCTCTCGACGTCATGATCCGTCTCGCGTCCGACGCTCAGGCGGTGAGGTGTTCGATGAGGATCTGTGTGCCGATGCCGATGAGGACGAGCCCGCCGAGGATCTCCGCGGGGCGACGGAACCGCGTGCCGATCCGGTAGCCGATCAACACGGCGATGAACGACAGGGCGAACGTGACGAGACCGATGGCGGTCACGGCGACGGCGACGTCGACGTCCAGGAACGCGAAGGAGACGCCTATGGCGAGGGCGTCGATGCTCGTCGCGACGGAGAGCAGCACGACCTCTCGCGCCGTGAACGCCTCGATGTCGTGAACATGGTCGGGGTGCTCGGCGTCAGCCGGCGCGTCGGGGCGGAGCGCCTCCCAGAGCATCTTCCCGCCGACGAGGGCGAGCAGACCGAACGAGATCCAGTGGTCGTACGGGGCGATGGCGTCGGCGAAGGCCGAGCCGAGCAGCCAGCCGAGCAACGGCATGAGCGCCTGGGCGAGACCGAATGCGGTGGCGAAGACGAGCGCGGTGCGCAGCACATGCGCGCGCAGTTGCAGCCCCTTGCCCAGGGCGACGGCGAACGCGTCGGCCGAGACGCCGAGGGCCAATAGCAGCAGAGTCCAGGGTGAGATGACGGCTCCTCGGGAGGGGAAGACGACGACCGGATACAGCACGGTCGGGATGGGCGGAGGCCGACCGCGGACGCCGTCGGGCGCGGGGCCGAGGAACAGCCTGCTGCCGCGCGCCGCGCTCTTCAAGCCACCGTCCCGGATTGCCAGCATTTCGGGTTTCCTGGATTTGATAACGATTATCACTAGGCCTAATCTGGAACGCATGAAGCGTCCCGTCGTCCTCCTCGCCGCGCTGACCGCGGCATCCGCCCTCGCCCTCGCCGGCTGCGCCAGCTCGGCCGACCCCTCGTCCAGCCCCTCGGCCTCCGCGGGCGGGACCATCTCCGTCGTCGCCTCGACGAACGTCTACGGTGACATCGCCAAGACGATCGGCGGCGAGCACGTCGCCGTCACGTCCCTCATCGCCGACGAGAGCAAGGACCCGCACAGCTTCGAGGCCACCGCGGCCGACCAGCTCGACATCCAGAAGGCGCAGCTGCTCATCGAGAACGGTGGCGGCTACGACCCGTTCATGTCCTCGTTGAAGGATGCCGCGAAGTCCACCGCGCCGCTCATCAGCGCCGTCACGTTCTCGTCGGAGTGGAAGGGCTCGAACCCCTCCGGGGCCGTCGAGGGCTTCAACGAGCACGTGTTCTACGACCCCCAGACCATGGCGGCGGTCGCCGACGAGGTCGCAAAGCGGCTCGGCGAGATCGACCCCGCGGACGCGAGCGTCTTCACGGACAACGCGAAGGCGTTCCGCGGCGACATCGACGCAAAGGTGACGCCGATCCTGACCGGCATCTCGAAGGCGCACAGTGGCGCCGAGATCTTCGTCACCGAGCCCGTCCCGCTCTACCTCGCCGAGGCCGCCGGCCTGAAGAACGTGACCCCCTCCGCGTTCAGTGAGGCCGTCGAAGCGGGCCAGGACGTGCCCCCGGCGACCCTGCTCGACGCGCTCACCCTCATCGGCAGCGGATCGGTGAAGATCGTCTTCGTGAACGCGCAGGCCGCCGGCGCCGAGACCACCCAGGTGGAGGCCAAGGCCTCCGAGATGAAGGTGCCGGTCATCAAGGCGTCGGAACTGCTCCCCGAGGGCAAGAACTACGTATCGTGGATGACCGACATGGCTACACAGATCAAGACCGCGCTGGGTTCGTGACCGCCGCATCCACTCCGCCCCTACGTATCATGGCCGCCGCGCTCTCGCGTGGCGGCCATGAGCTGTGGCGCGGCCTCGACCTCGAGGTGCAGCCCGGGGAGCTCGTCGCGGTGCTCGGCCCGAGCGGGGCCGGCAAGACCACGCTGCTGCGCGCCATTCTCGGGCTCGAGCATCTGACCGGCGGCACGATCGAGGCGCTCGGCGAGCGCGTGCGGCGCGCGGGCAACCGCCGCATCGGCTACATCCCCCAGCAGCGTCCGCTGCCCCGGCACACGGCCATGCGGGGCCGCGACCTCGTCCGTCTCGGCGTCGACGGACACCGGTTCGGGCTGCCCCTGCCGCGCCGCGAGGACCGCCAGCGCGTGCAGGAGCTCATCGACGCCGTCGGCGCCTCCACCTTCGCCGACCGTCCGGTGGGACTCCTCTCCGGAGGGGAGCAGCAGCGCCTCCGCGTCGGGCAGGCCCTCGCCGATGACCCCGGCCTGCTCCTGTGCGACGAGCCGCTGACGAGCCTCGACCTCGCCAACCAGCGCGACGTCATCGACCTGATCGACCGCTACCGCACCTCCAGCGGCGCCGGCGTGCTCCTGGTGACCCATGACATCAACCCGGTGCTCGAGAAGGTCGATCGCATCCTCTACCTCACCGGTGGACGTTTCACGCTGGGCCACCCGGACGAAGTCCTCACCTCGGAGACCTTGACGGCGCTCTACGGCACCCCGGTCCACGTCGCGCGCGTCGGCGGACGGCTGGTGGTGGTCGGAGCCCCCGACTCGGATGCCGACCACCATCACCATGGCGACGACGCGGCCGCGCCGCGGAGCGCTGCAGCCCCGGCATCCGTCGCCGCGCAGACGGGAGGCGCGTCGTGAACGGGAACACCATCGGCGACGCCCTCTTCGGCGGCCTCTCACGGTACGGCGACATCCTCGCGCTCGTGCAGAACTCGGTGTGGGCCGGGGCCGTGCTCGGCATCGTCGGCGGGTTGATCGGTGTGTTCGTCATGCAGCGCGACATGGCGTTCGCCGTCCACGGGATCAGCGAGCTGTCGTTCGCCGGCGCGGCCGCGGCGCTCCTGCTCGGTTTCGACGTCGTGACGGGCTCCATCCTCGGCTCGCTCGTCGCCGCGGGGCTGATCGGCTGGCTCGGTGCGCGCGCCCGCGACCGCAACTCGATCATCGGCGTGCTCATGCCGTTCGGGCTGGGAATCGGCATCCTGTGCATCTCGCTCTACAACGGGCGCAGCGCCAACCGCTTCAGTCTGCTGACGGGTCAGATCGTGTCGGTGCAGAGCGACCAGCTGACCGCACTCATCGTGCTCAGCGCCATCGTGCTCGTGGGCGTGCTGCTCATCTGGCGTCCCCTGTCCTTCGACTCGCTGGATCCGCAGTCGGCGGCCGCCCGCGGGGTCCCGACGACCCTCGTGTCGTTCGCGTTCATGCTGCTGCTCGGGATCGTCGTCGCCGTCGCGGTGCACATCATCGGTGCACTGCTGGTGCTTGCGTTGCTGGTCACCCCCGCGGCCGCGGCGATGCGGGTCTCCAACGGGCCGGTCGCCGTGCCGCTGCTGGCAGCTGCGTTCGGGGTGACCTCGGCGGTGGGCGGCATCCTCCTCGCGATCGCGGGGACGCTGCCGGTGAGCCCGTACATCACGACCCTGTCGTTCCTCATCTACCTCGTCTGCCGGGTCATCGACGGAGTCCGCCGACGCGGCAGCGTGGAGGCGTGACAGCGGCCTCGCCGACATCCAGCCCGCTCCAAGACCTCGCGGGTAGACTCCCCGCATGGCCCAGCGCAACACCTGGCAGCGCGATCGCGTCCGCGAGGCGTTGACCGACGCTTCGGGCTTCGTCAGCGCCCAGGCACTGCACGCGACGCTCCGTGACGAGAACACCGGCATCGGTCTCGCGACGGTGTACCGCGCTCTCGCCACCCTCGCCGCCAGCGGCGAGGCCGACCAGTTGCAGAGCCCCGACGGCGAGGCGATCTACCGCGCCTGCTCGACGGCCGGACACCACCACCACTTGATCTGCCGGGCGTGCGGTCTCGCGGTCGAGATCGAGGCCACCGAGGTCGAGGCGTGGGCGCAGCGCACCGCCACGGCGCACGGCTTCACCGAGGCGGAGCACGTGGTCGACATCTTCGGTGTCTGCGCCGCCTGCTCGGCGCGGCGCGCCGCCGCCTCCGGAGAGCGTGTCGACTGAGCCGCGCGCCGCGCCGGCTCGCACCGCGGTGGCCGTCGGCATCGGTGTGCTGGTCATCGCCGCGCTCATGGCGGCCGCCTTCCTGTCGCCAGGGCCCTCGCTGCCGACCCGCCTGCAGGACGGCCTGACCCTCTCGGTCAGCGTCCTGATCGAGTCGATGCCGTTCGTCGTCCTCGGGGTGCTGCTGTCGATCGTCGTTCAGGTCTGGGTGCCGCCGGGGGCGATCGAGCGGTGGATGCCGCGGGCGCCGTGGGCCCGCCGCGCGGTGCTGTCGCTGCTGGGCATGCTGATCCCGGTCTGCGAGTGCGGCAACGTGCCCTTCGCCCGCGGTCTGATGATGCGCGGACTCGGCGTGGCCGAGACCCTCACGTTCCTCATCGCCGCCCCCATCGTGAACCCGATCGTCATCATCACGACCCATCAGGCGTTCGGGTTCGACGACGGCATCCTCATCGCCCGCCTACTCGGAGGCTACGCCGTCGCCAACATCATCGGCTGGCTGTACAGCCGGCATCCCGACCCGGACGGCCTCATCACCGATCGGTTCCGCGCGAGTTGCGAGTTGTCGCTCGAGTCGGCCGCCCACGGCGGGGGAGCGGGCAAGGGCCGGCGCAGCCTGGCGCAGTTCGTCGTCGAGCTGCGAGCCGTCATGCCCGCGCTGGTCATCGGTTCGGCCGTCGCCGGTGCCGTGCAGGTGCTCGTGCCCCGCTCGGCGCTGCTGGCGATCGGATCGAACCCGGCGCTGTCGATCCTTGCGATGATCGCCCTCGCGATGATCGTCTCGATCTGCTCCAACGTCGACGCGTTCTTCGCCCTGTCGTTCGCCTCGACGTTCACCCCCGGTTCGATCGTGGCCTTCCTGCTGGTCGGCCCCCTCGTCGACGTCAAGATGCTGGCTCTGCTGCGGACGACCTTCCGGACGAAGGTGCTCGCGGGGCTGGTGGTCGTGGTCGTGCTCTTCGCCATCGCGGTCGGATCGGTGGTGAACCTCCTTGCGTGAACTCCTCGGATCCCGCCTGCTCGGCGTCGGACTCGCCGCCGGACTTGCCGCGGTCACGATCGTGCTGTGGCTCAACGGGCAGCTGGCCCTCTACATCAACCCGTCCTCCAACTGGTTCGCGGTGCCGATGGCCGTGATCGCCCTCGTCGGGGCCGTGATCAGCTTCGCCCTCCCGCGCGGTGCCGAGACCGATCACGGACACGACCACGGCGAGCATGATCATGGCGACCATGACCACGGCGAGCATGATCATGGCGAGCATGACCATGGAGACGGTCCACGCCGCGGCTGGGCCACCGCGGCGACGGTGACCGGCGGCATCCTGGCCACCGGGGTCGTGGCGGCGATCGTGCTGACACCGCCCGCCACGCTGTCGGCCGAGCTCGCGATGCAGCGGGACACGGGTGCACCGCCGTTGTTCCAGGGCGCCGACACCGTCGCGCTCGCATCGACCGGTGACACCTCGAGATTCGGTGTCGGCGAGTGGGCGAGCGTGTTCGCGACCGCGACCAACCCCGAGGCCTTCGATGGAGACACCATCACCCTCACCGGCTTCGTCACCCCGACCGACGGCGGCTTCGGGCTGACCCGGCTCGTCATCACCCACTGCGTCATCGACGCGCAGCCGGCGAGCGTGCCGGTCGCGATCGCCGACGGCATCCCTTCGACGGGCACGTGGGTCACCGTGACCGGGACGATCCGCGACGCCGGGGGCCGTCTGCAGATCCAGCCGGCCTCGGTGCAGACCGTCGATCAGCCCAAGGATCCGTATGAGTACTGACCGCGGAACCCGCCGGGAGCGCGCGCGCCGCCGTCGCTCCCGCGCCTTCCTCACCGGTTTCGGGATCGTCGTCGCGGCGCTCGCGGTGGTCGGCGTCGCCGGTGCGGCGGTGACCGTCGCCCAGGGGCCGCGGGTGACGAACGTGAGCGTCGACCCGGATGCCGCGGTCAGTGCATCCGGCTCGCGACTGATCATCACGACCACACAGTCACTCGCGAAGGTCGCGCCGGACCAGGTCACCGTCTCGCCGGCCGCACCCTTCACGGTGGACACGTCGGGACGCAGCGTCGGCATCCGCTTCACGCAACCTCTCTGGGACGACACGTCGTACACGGTC
>CANSLE010000017.1 GCA_947647645.1 uncultured Microbacterium sp. | reverse complement strand
GCCCCGCGGGCGGGCACGGCCGCGTTCGGCCAGTGGACAGTCATCGCGCAGAACCTCACCCAGACCGTCACGCAGACGGTGATCGCGAAGGGCGCGGAGGCGTTCTCCCGGGCGATGCCACCCCGCCCGCACCGCGCGCACACCTCCGACGGCGACCCGCGGCATCCACGCCGCCCTTCCGCGGACGACGAGCCGCCGGGAGCGGCGAGAGGGCAGGAGGGCGACGGCCGTCCGATCTGGCCCGTCCCCCGACGCCCGCGCGCGTAGGGTGGGTGCGTGGAGCAGTTCTGGACCTTCGCCTCCCAGTACTGGTGGCTCGTCTTCCCGTTCGTCGCCATCGTGGGCGGGGCCGTGCGCCGCTGGGACGTGCTCGCGCAGCGCCGGCATGCGCGGCGTCTCGAGGTCATGAAAGCGAAGGCGGAGCTGAAGACCATCACGGCCTCCACGCGAGTCACCCGCAGTGACGACCCGCAGCCCCTCACGAAGCCCTCGCCTCTGCCCGACCAGCTCCAGAAGCTGTTCGCGGTGCACGACGACGTCACTGCGCGGTGGCTCGAGTACGAGCTCGACGTCGCCCGGATGATCGCCTTTCCGACGATGAGCGACGGCCGGCAGCCCCTCACCGCGGCCTTCCTCCGGGCGAAGAAGATCGCCGACCGTCTGCGCCCGCCGTCCGCCGACACTCGCGTCAGCGGCGACCAGGTCGCGGAGTACCGCACGGCCGTGACCGACTACGAGGTGGCCTTCGACCTCGCCGAGCGCGAGGCTCGCCGTGTGCGCGACTCGCAGTTCAGCGAGACCGAGCGCAAGCGCCTGGCCACCGCGCAGCAGCTGCTCGCGGTGGCTCTCGACGAGTCGGCCACTCCGGCAGAGCGCCAGGTGGCCTACCGACGTGTCCGAGAAGAGGTCGACGGCCTGCTGGCCCTGTCCGACGAGGCCGTGGAGATCCTCGAGAACCGCGTCGCTCTGCAGCTCGAACGGTCGGATGACGAACGGGGCCCGGCGAGCGCCGGACCCCGTCCCTGACCTCTGTCGTCTCAGGCCGTGAGGCCGTCGACCCACTCCTGGTTCTCGGAGATCCACTTCTTGACGACGGGACCGTAGTCGTCACCGCTGTACTGGTTGAACATCGCGTCCTCGAGCGAGGCGAGCCTGTCGCCGGGCATCGAGAAGTTCGAGATCCAGCGGTGCGCCTCGGGGTGGTCCTTCGCGAAGGACGTGGCCGCCACCGAGTGGATGCTCTCGGCGGTGCCCAGCAGGCCCTTCGGGTCGGCGAGGTCCTTCACCGGGAACGCGTTGTAGGCCCAGTGCGGCCGCCACAGCGTCACGGCGATGTTCTGCCCGGCATCCGTCGCCTTCTTGAGCTCGGCGAGCATCGCGGGCGTCGACGACTCCACCAGCTGCATCCCGCCCAGGCCGTACCCCGGCACGACCTTGTCGCCCGTGATGCGCATGAGACCCGACCCGGGCTCGATGCCGACGATCCGGCCGCCGAACTGATCGGCGGCACCGGCGAGCTGGTCGAGCGAGTCGATCGGGGCGTTCTCGTTCACCGCGATGGTCAGGCGCGCGTCGTTGTTCCAGGCTCCGAGGTCCTCGACCTTGTCGCCATAGCGCTCCATGTAGTCCGCATGCGTCGTGGGCAGCCAGGTGTCGAGCACGAGGTCGAAGTCGCCGCGCGCGAGGCCCTGATAGACCGGCGCGACATCGGCGTACGTGAGCTTCACCTTGTAGCCCTTGTCCTCGAGGACGGACTGCCAGAGGTACGACGCGGCGATGCCCTCGTCCCACCCGTTGAACACGGCGATCTCGATCGACTTCGCGTCGGATGCGGCGGAACCGCCGGTCCCGCCGGTCCCGCCGGCGCAGCCGCTCAGGGCGAGCGTCGCGGCCGCTGTCAGGGCGATGCCGCTCAGGATGCTGGTCTTCTTCATGCTGACGTCCTCTCCATCCGCGTGCTGTCCGCGGATCGTTCGGTGTCAGCCGCGGACTCTCCGCGGCTGGGGCGGGCATCGTGCCCGCCGGATCGGGGGGTGGCCCGGGCACGACGGCGCGGCGCAGGCGGGCGCCCGAGCGCAGAGGTGATCCGGTCGAGGATCATGGCGATCATCACGACCGAGAGGCCGGCCTCGAAGCCGAGGCCCACGTTGATGCGGCCGATGGCGCGGACGATCTCGCCGCCGAGGCCGCCGGCGCCGACCATGCCCGCGATGACGACCATCGACAGACTGAGCATGATCACCTGATTGACGCCGGCCATGATCGACGGCAGCGCCAGGGGGATCTGGATCTGGCGCAGCACGCGCGCGGGAGAGGCCCCGAACGCGTATCCGGCCTCGACCACCTCGGTGTCGACGCCGCGGATGCCGAGCTCGGTGAGCCGCACGCCGGGCGCGATCGCGAACAGGATCGTGGCGATCATGCCGGGAACGGCACCGACGCCGAAGAAGATGATGGCGGGGATCAGGTAGACGAAGGCAGGCATCGTCTGCAGGAAGTCCAGCACGGGGCGCACGATCCGCGACACGGTGTCGTTGCGCGCCGCCCAGATGCCGACCGGGATAGCGACCACGATCGCGACCAGCGCGGCGACGATCACGAGCGCCAGCGTGTCCATCGCGTGGTCCCACTGATCGACGGCGACGATCACGAGCAGGCCCAGCGCGGTGCCGACCGCGAGCCGCCACCCGCTGACCACGAAGGCGAGCGCGGCGAGCACCAGGACGAGAGCCCAGAACGGGGGCGCCATGAGCACGGCATCCACCCCGTTGTAGACCGCGGTGAGCACGAACGCGACGACATCGAAGAACCCCCGCAGCGTGTGGCCGAGCGTGTCGACGACCGCCTCGGCCCACTGTCCGACCGGAATGCGGAACCCTTCCATCAGCGACCTCCTTCCGCAGCGGCGTCGACGAGCGGGGTGAACTCGGCGACCATCTCCAACGGCGTCTGGACCACAGGCATCTCACGTGTCGTCGCGGGGACGTTGCCGAGCGCCGCGAGCAGCGTGATGCGCGGGATCACCCCGCGCAGGCGCCCCTGATCGTCGACGACGGCGAGGGGCACGGTCGCTTCGACCGCCGTCTCGACGATGTCGGTGAGCAGGTCGTCGGGGCCGACCGTCGGCACGTGCGGATCGACGATGCGGCGGAGGTCGCTCTCGCCGGACTTCACGGCGCGGATGACCGCCCGGTCGGTGACGACGCCGACGAGGCGACGGTTCTCGATGGCGAACACGGCGCCGGCCTGGTTCTCCCGCATCGCGCGAAGCGCTCCGCGCACGCCGGCCGTGATCGGGGTGGACAGCGTGGGCGGCTCCATGACCGCGGATGCCGTGAGCACACGGGCCCGGTCGACGTCCTGCACGAACTGGGCGACGTAGTCGTTCGCCGGGTCGGTGAGGATCTGCTCGGGCGTGCCGTTCTGGACGATGCGTCCGTCGCGCATGACGGCGATGCGGTCGCCGAGGAACATCGCCTCGTTGAGGTCGTGCGTGATGAACACGATCGTCCGGCCGAGCTCACGCTGGAGCTCGACGAGCTGCTCCTGCATCTCTCGGCGGATCAGGGGGTCGAGCGCGGAGAAGGCCTCGTCCATGAGAAGGATGTCGGTGCCCGCCGTCAATGCGCGGGCGATGCCGACGCGCTGACGCATGCCGCCGGAGAGCTGATCGGGCAGGGCGTCGACACGGTCCCCGAGACCCACGCGGTCGAGGATCTCGCGGGCGCGTTCGCGGCGTTCCGCCTTGCCGACGCCCTGGATCTCAAGCGCGTAGGCGGCGTTGTCGAGCACGCTCAGGTGCGGCAGCAGGGCGAAGTGCTGGAACACCATCGACACCGACTCGCGGCGGATGGTGCGCAGCTGCGCGGCGGAGGCCGTCGTCACGTTACGGCCGTTGATCGTCACCTCGCCCGCGGTCGGGGCGAGCAGCCCGTTGAGCATCCGGATGATCGTGGACTTGCCCGAGCCGGACAACCCCATGATCACGAAGATCTCTCCACGGTTCACCGTGAAACTGGCGTCGACGACGGCGGCGGTCCCGGCATCCGCCACCTCGGCGCGGGACTGACCGGCGCGCAGACGCGCGACGGCATCCTTCGGATCGCGCCCGAAGACTTTGAACAGATGCCGCGCCTCCAACAGGGGCGCAGCGGCAACAGCGTCGGTCACAGAACACCTCGGCAGCCCGGTGCACAGGCTGCATCGGTCACGCCCGGGTGACGGCCACTCGCGCTCACACCGAGCGCTTGGCGCCGGACATCGGGTCCGCGCACAGGCCGCCGACCGTACGACCGGCGGTGCCCACGGGCAGGGCAACGGTCGCGGACTGGTCTGGGTCATCGACCCCGCAAGGGGCCGTGCTCCACCGTTTCATCCGTCTGAATGATCACGCAAATTGGACCTCTGGACGGGTTCTCGCTATCGCGCGCACGCGCGGGGCCGCCCCCGCCGGCCGCATCAACCCGGCCACGGCCGCGAAGGGAGTGAACATGCTCGTCGGGCCCTCCCTCGGGCTGGATGCGGGCTGGGCCCCATGGGCCTGACCGTCGTGATGGCGGTCGCAACTCTCGCCGTCGGAGCGGCCTCGTTACTCACGCTCCGACGGGCCATCCCCTGAGGCGGAGGTCGACGCTCCGGTGCCGACGCCGGGTCAGTCGGCGGCGGCCGCCGCGGTGTGGTGTCGGATGACCTCGGCGACGACGAAGTTGAACCACTTCTCCGCGAACTCCGGGTCGAGGTCGGCCTCGAGGGCGAGTCGGCGCAGACGAGCGATCTGCTGCTCCTCGCGGGCGGGGTCGGATGCCGGCATCCGATGCTCCGCTTTGAGCACCCCCACCTGCTGCGTACAGCGGAACCGCTCGGCGAGCATGAAGATGAGTGCCGCGTCGATGTTGTCGATGCTGGCACGAAGGCGCTGCAGGTGCGCGGCCGCGTCGGTCATGTGCTCCCTCTCGTCTCCGCCGACCTTACCGGCTCCGCCTGTCGTCAGCCCTAGAGTGTGACCATGGCAGCACGCACCGACGAGAACGGGAAGCGCCCCCTCCTGCGGCGCGCGAGGGCGACGGGATCCTCCGATGTGGAGGCCGTGTCGCCGCCCTCGGGAACCGAGACCCCTCCGCCCGCCCCGGCACGATCGGGTCGCCAGGTGTGGACGACCGTCAACCGCCCGTTCGTCGCGGGCTTCTTCCTGACACTGGGCGGCTTGGGCGCGCTCCTGCTCGGCATGGCCGTCAGCAGCCTCGTCACCGTGTGGATCTACGTCGCCTTCGCGCTGTTCGTGGCCCTCGGGCTGAACCCCGTCGTGCAACGCCTGCAACGTCACGGCATCGCCCGCTCGTGGGCGATCGTGATCGTCTACTTCGCGTTCGCGGTGCTCCTGGTCGGTGTGCTGTGGCTCATCGTGCCCACCGTCGTACGGCAGATCACCCAGTTCGTCACCGACCTCCCCGGGCTCGTCGCCTCCTTCCAGCGGACGGAGCTGTACGCGTGGGCGCGCGAGCAGTTCGGTGACCAGGTGCCCGCGATCGTGAGCGAGGTGCAGAAGTTCCTCACCGATCCCGGGCACATCGCGGCGATCGGCGGCGGCGTGCTGCAGATCGGCATCTCGATCGGAACGGGCATCTCCGGCGTCATCATCATCATCGTGCTGAGCCTGTACTTCCTGGCCTCGCTGCCGGAGATCAAGCAGGCCTTCTACCGGCTGGTCCCCGCCCGGAGCCGCGAGCTGGCCGCGGACCTCACCGAGCAGATCACCGAGTCGGTGGGCGGATACCTGGGCGGCATGGTCGTTCTCGCCTTCTTCAACGCCGTGGTGAGCTTCATCCTCTACGCGGTGCTGAACCTCCCGTTCCCCGCACTGATGGCGGTCGTGGCGTTCTGCCTGACGATCATCCCTCTGGTGGGAACGGTGCTGTTCTGGGGCATCGCGTCGGTGATCGCGCTCTTCTCGAGCCCCCTGTCCGCGTTGATCTTCGCGGTCTCCTACCTGGTATACATGCAGCTCGAGGCATATGTGCTCACCCCGAAGGTCATGAACAAGGCGATCGCCGTCCCTGGGGCTCTTGTCGTCATCGGAGCCCTCGTCGGCGGCACGCTCATGGGCCTGCTCGGCGCACTCGTCGCGATCCCCGTGACGGCGTCGATCCTCCTCATCATCAAGAAGGTCTTCATCCCGAAACAGGATGCCGCGGTCTGAGCGCGGTTGAAATTGCTGGGCTTATTTTAAGCCCTTGACAAAGTAGACGTCGGCTCGCGATGCTGACCAGCGACGGAACCAGTGGGTGTTCCGCGCTGATCAAGGAGGATCGTGAAACGACATGTTCTCGCCGCGCTGGTCACAGCCGCGGCCGTGGCGGCGACCGCCGTCCTACCCGTGACGGCGGCGCACGCCGCCGCCCTCACCTCCGCTGACTTCCTCAAAGCCAGCGGCAACGTGCTGAAGAAGTCCTCGGGCACGGGCACCGCCGTGAACCTCCGGGGCACGAACATCGGTGGATGGCTCACCCAGGAGGACTGGATGTCGCCGCTCGGCGAGTTCGCCGCCGACCGCACCGGCTGGACCGCGACGGCCTCGGCGGGAACCCCCGCCAACGCGCTGGACGGATCGGGCACGAGCCGATGGACGACCGGCGCGAACCAGGCCGGCGGCGAGTGGATCCGCCTCGACCTGGGGGCGGCCACCCTCTTCAACCGGCTCACGATCGACAACACGACCAACGGCGGGCAGTGGCCCCGGGTGCTCGCCGTCGAGACCTCGGCGAACGGCTCGACGTGGACGAGCGTGGCGACGCAACCCGGAGCGGACGGTCTCACCACGGTGAAGTTCAGCCCGCAGGTGGCGCGGTACGTGCGGGTCACGCAGACCGGTTCCGCCGCGGCGCCGTGGTCGGTCGGTGAGATCAACCTCTACAGCGACCCCGTGCTGTTCAACGGCACGCACACGGCGACCGCCACCTCCAGCGCGCCCGGCACGAACGCCCAGATGACGCTCGACGGCAACGTCTCCACCGTGTGGCAGAGCGGCACCCCCCAGGCGCCCGGACAGTCCCTCACGATCGACCTGGGCCGCAACGTCGACATGGACAAGGTGCTGTTCGACGCCGGCGACGCCACGGCGAACGACTACCCCCGGGTGTACGACGTGTTCACGTCGTACGACAACGCGAGCTGGACGAAGGTGGCGAGCGGCTACGGCGGGAACCGCGTGGTGCAGGCCGACTTCCAGGGCACCAAGAACGGCCGCTACCTGCGGATCACGTCCAACGGCACCTCGTCGCAGTGGTGGTCGGTCGCGGAGATCGCGATCTCGAGCGGGACCTCGCTCGACCGCGGCGGATGGGCCGTCACCTCCTCGGTGGGCGCCTCCCCTGCGAACATGCTCGACGGCACCACCTCGACACGGTGGAGCACCGGCGCCGCGCAGGCACCGGGACAGTCGGTGACGGTGGACATGGGCGCTCTCATCACGCTCAACAACGTCACGACCGACACGGCCAAGAACACCACCGACGAGGACGACTGGCCGCGCGGCTACACGCTCCAGCTGTCGCGAGACGGGTCGAGCTGGAGCACCGTGGCCACCGGCGCGGGAACCAAGAAGGCCTCGACGATCGGGTTCACGGCGCAGGCGGCGCGCTACTTCCGGCTCACCCAGACCGGCAGCGCGGGCAACTGGTGGTCGATCGGCGAGCTGACCGCCGGCCTCTACAACGACGACTACTCGCTGACCAACACGATGACCGCGCGCTTCGGTGCCACCACCACAGCCTCCGTTGTCGGCACGCACCAGGACACCTGGTTCACGGCGAACGACCTCGACGCGATCCAGGCCACGGGGATGAACTTCATCCGCGTGCCGATCGGGTGGAACGTGTTCCTGAACCTCGACGGCACCTGGAAGTCGAATCCCTGGTCGAAGATCGACTGGGTCGTGAACGAGGCCGCGGCGCGCGGAATCTACGTCCTCATCGACCTGCACACGGTGCCGGGCGGCGGCTGCCCGTGGGGTTCATGCGGTCGCATAGGGCCTAACCCCAACGGCTTCTGGGGCAGCGCGACGTACCAGAACTGGGCCGAGGACATCTGGAAGAAGATCGCGACGCGTTACAACGGCAACCCCGCGGTGGCCGGCTACGACCTCATCAACGAGCCGCTGATCGACTACAACGAGGACAGCGACGACGTGGCACAGAAGAGCGACTACTACAACCGGCTGTACAGTGCGGTGCGCGCCATCGATGCGGATCACGCGATCTTCCTCGGCGCGTTCTTCGGCCTGGATAAGCTCGCACCGCCGTCGACCTACGGATGGACGAACGTCGTCTACGAGTACCACCCATACGACATGCCGAACTCGAAGGACTGGACGGCGCAGAACCAGCTCGTGACCAACGAGCTGGGCGGACTGGCCGCGAAGCTCTCCAATCCCGGCGTGCCCATCCTCTACGGCGAGTACTCCCTGTACTACAACGATGACGTTTGGGCACGGTTCATGGCAGGCCTCAACGCCTCGCAGGTGTCGTGGTCGAACTGGTCGTACAAGGTCAAGGGTTCCGCCGAGGACGGGTTCGCGTACTGGGGCATGTACTACGACGATCGCAAGCCGGTGCCGGTCATCAACAGTGATGACGCGGCGACCTTCCAGTCGAAACTGTCGCAGTTCGGCACGGCCAACTTCACACAGAATGCGCGCTTCGTCGCCACCATCGCGAAGTACGCCGGCGGCCTGTCGACGTTCGCACCGTCCGCGGTGAGCCACACCGGCTGGACAGCGACGGCATCCACCACCGCGGCGGGCAGCTCGCCTGGCGCGGGGATCGACGGTGCGAACGCCACATCGTGGAAGAGCGGGCAGGCCATGGCGGGCGGGGAGTGGTACCGCATCGACATGGGCGCCGCCCGCACCGTCGCGATGGTGACGGTGCAGACCGACAGCTCGTCGACCTGGGACTATCCCCGCGGGTTCACCGTGGAGACCTCCCTCGACGGCACGACGTGGTCGACGGCCGCGACGGGTATCGCCTATGGGTGGAAGCGGCCGATCTCGATCGCACCGGCGAGTGCGCGCTACATCCGGATCACGCAGACCGGTGTCGCGCCGCAGTGGTGGTCGATCGACGAGGTGACGGTGTACTCGTCCTACTGAGCACGATCGGCGCAGGGGGTCGCGATGGCTGCGGCCCCCTGCGTCGTGTGCGGCGAATCTGCTCTTGCCCCGCGATCGAACATGCCTTAATCTAAGACGTAGAGAAAGGACGACGACGTCTGCTCCCGTCCTCTCGCCGCCGAATCCCGATTCGGCATCGCACCTCCTGCACCCCGAAAGGACATCTCGATGAAGAGAATGCGCTGGCTCGCCCTGGGCGTCGCCGCCGTGACCGCAGCCACCCTCGCCGGATGCTCGTCGTCCGCACCCGGCGACAGCGGCACCGCCCCGAAGGAACTGACCGTCTGGGTCATGGGCGACAGCTCGGCCCACTTCGATGCGCTGGTCAAGCCGTTCGAAGACAAGACGGGGATCGACGTGAAGACCGTCGCCATCCCCTGGGACAGCGTCGACCAGAAGTTCACGACGGCCGTCGCCTCCGGCGGCGGCCCCGATGTGCTGCAGATCGGACTCTCCAAGCTGCGCACGTACGCCGACAGCGGCGCGCTGCTCACGCTCGACGACGCCGCGCTCTCCGGTCATGAGAACCTCGCGGCATCCAACTTCGTCGACGGCGTCGCCGGCGATGCGACGGCCATCGGCGGCAAGGTCGTCTCCGTGCCGTGGGTGTCGGACACGCGCGTTCTCTTCTACCGCAGCGACATCCTCCAGGCAGCGGGCATCAGCACCCCGCCAGCAACCTGGGACCAGCTGCGCGCCGATGCGAAGACCCTCGCGGGTCGCGGCAACGGCTCGTACGGCTACTACATCCCCCAGTGGGACAGCGCGCTGCCTGTCATCATGACGTGGGACCAGGGCGGCGACATCGTCGACAGCCAGGGCAAGATCGACTTCGACACCCCCGCGTTCGGCAAGGCCGTCGACCTGTACACCGGGCTCTACGCCGACAAGAGCGTGCCCACGAACAGCGACTTCGACCAGACACAGGGCTTCATCACGGGTAGCACGCCCATGCTCGTCAGCGGCCCCTACCTCGCCGCAGCCATCTCGCAGTCGGCGCCGGAGCTGGCCGGGAAGTGGAACGTCACGACAGTGCCGTCGGGAGCGAAGGACACCTCGTTGCTCGCGGGTTCGAACCTGGGCATCTGGGGCTCGACCAAGAACAAGGAGGGCGCCCTCCAGCTGCTGGACTACCTGTCCCAGCCCGATGTGCAGGTGAGCTGGTACCAGTCCGACGGCCAGCTGCCCACCGTGAAGAAGGCGCTCACCGACACCGCGCTGACCGGCGACCCGATGGTGTCGGTCTACACGAAGCAGCTCGCTTCCTCGCGGCTGCTGCCGCTCGTGCCGAACTGGGACGGCGAGACGGGGAAGGCGCTGCTCGACTCTCTCAACTCGATCGTGCTCACCGGCGCGAATCGCGATGAGGCGCTGACGACGCTGTTCACGACCACCGCCGGGACCCCCGCGAACTGAGCTCCGGGGGTGCGCGGCGACCCGATCACCGCGCACCCCCGGCCATGAGGCCATGAAGAACCGCATCGTCCCCTACACGTTCATCGCCCCGGCGATGCTCCTGCTCATCGTCTTCGGCATCCTGCCGATCGCTGTGGCGCTCCTCGTGAGCTTCACCGACATGAACCTCGCGGGCCTGGGCAACTGGTCGCGGATCCAGTTCATCGGCGGTCAGAACTACACGGCACTGTTCGCCGACTCCGACTTCTGGCAGGCGCTGGGAAACACGGCTCTGTTCGCGATCGTCGGCGTGCCCAGCGTGATCGTCCTGTCACTGGCGATCGCGCTCGCCCTCAACAGATCGCAGGGTCGCTTCTTCCGCGCGCTGCGCTCGTTCTACTTCGTGCCCGCGATCACCGCGATCGTGGCCGTCGCGCTCGTCTGGGGCTACCTGTACAACACCCAGTTCGGGCTCTTCAACTACCTGCTCTCGCTGGTGGGACTGCCGCCGGTTCCCTGGCTCTCCGACCCCACCGTGGTGAAGTTCTCCGTCGGGCTCGTCGCCGTCTGGCGCGGCCTGGGGCTGAACGTGATCATCTTCCTCGCGGCACTGCAGGGCGTGCCGAAGGAGTACCTGGAGGCGGCGGCGATCGACGGCGCCTCCGGGCTGCGACGGATCTTCTCGATCGTCCTCCCGCTGCTGCGCTTCGCCATCTTCTTCGTCACGATCACCACCGTGATCGCGTGGCTGCAGTTCTTCGACGAGCCCTTCGTGCTCACGAAGGGCGGCCCGCTCGGCTCCTCGACATCCATCGCACTCTTCCTCTCTCAGAAGGGCTTCTCGTCGAGTCAGTTCGGCTATGCGAGCGCGGGCTCGGTTGTCCTGGTCGCGATCATCGCGACCATCACCATCGTCCAGCTGCGTCTGAGGAGGTCCGATGTCGACCACTGAGCTCGTCACCCGCGGCGGACGGCGCCCCGCCTCGCATCCGCCCGCGTCGCGCGTCGTGCGCCCGGGCCGGCGCCGCGGACGCACCGGCACCATCGTGATCGGCGCGCTCCTGACCGTCGGCGCGCTGATCACCGCGTTCCCGTTCCTGTGGATGATCTTCGCCTCGGTGAAGCCGCGCAGCGAATCCGTCGCGTTTCCCCCACAACTGCTGCCCCGCAATCCGACGCTCGAGTACTTCATCCAGCTGTTCACCGAGCTGGACTTCGGGCGCTACCTCCTGAACACACTGCTCATCGTCGTCATCTGCATGGTCGGTCTGCTGCTCATGGCGGCGGCCGGCTACGGCTTCGCGAAGTTCGACTTCCCCGGCAGGGATGCCCTGTTCTTCCTCGTGCTGGTCACGATGATGATCCCGGGTCAGGTCACGATGATCCCGAGCTACCTCATCCTCAACGGGATGAAGCTGACGAACACGCTCATCGGCATCGCGCTGCCGATGCTGGTGTCGGGTTTCGCCGTGTTCCTGTTCCGCCAGTTCATGGCCACGATCCCGACGGAGATCCTCGAGGCGGCGCGCATGGACGGCGCCGGCGAATGGCGCATCTTCTTCCGGATCATCCTGCCCATGTCGGGACCGATCCTCGCCGTCCAGGTGGTCCTCACCTTCATCGCCGGGTGGAACAGCTTCCTGTGGCCGCTGATCATCGCCAACGACCAGGGCCTGTACACGCTCTCGGTGGGCATCTCGCTGCTCAACCAGCAGATCTCCACCAATCCGTCGCTGCAGATGGCGGCCTCGACGTTGATGGTCGTCCCCATCCTCATCGTCTTCGTCGTCTTCCAGCGCTACGTCGTCCAAGGGTTCGCCCTGTCCGGCCTGAAATGAGGCCCCGCCCGTGAGGAACACCATGACCCCGCCCCCTCGCCCCCGCGGTTTCGTCCGCGCCGTCGGCACCGAGCTCGTCGATGACGACGGACCCCTGCTCCTTCGCGGTGTGGGTCTCGGCAACTGGCTGCTCGCGGAGGGGTACATGTGGCGCTTCGGCGACGAGCTGGCCTCCCCGCGTCAGATCGAAGCGCGGATCGCCGCTCTCGTGGGACCCGTGCGGGCGGCCGAGTTCTGGCGCCGGTTCCGCGACGAGTTCGTCACCGAGAAGGACTTCGCTCTCATCGCGGAGCAGGGCTTCGATCACGTCCGCCTGCCGATCAACGCACGCGGCGTGATGGACGACGACGGGAGCTTCCGCGAAGACGGTTTCGCGCTCATCACGCGCGCCGTCGCCTGGGCCGAGCGCCACGGCCTGCGGGTGCTGATCGATCTGCACGGCGCGCCGGGCGGGCAGACGGGAACCAACATCGACGACTCGCCCCGCGGCATCCCCGAGCTGTTCATGTCGGAGCGGAACCGCGCGCACACCGTCGCACTGTGGCGCGAGATCGCCCGCCGGTTCCGCGACAGCGAGACGGTACTCGGCTACGACCTGCTCAACGAGCCCCTCCCGAACGAGTGGCAGCACCGCTATCAGGACGATCTGATCGCCCTCTACCGTGAGCTCACCACGGCGATCCGCGAGATTGATCCTCACCATCTGCTGATGTACGAAGGCAGCCACTGGGCGACCAACCCCGAGCCCGTGCGGGTGCGCTTCGACGACAACCAGGCCGTGCAGTTCCACCGCTATTGGTGCGCCCCCGACGAGACAAGCATCGCCGACTTCCTGCAGCTGCGTCGCGAGTCGGGTCTGCCGATCTACATGGGCGAGGGCGGCGAGAACACTGCCGGCTGGGTCTACGCCGCAACGCGCCTGTATGAGCGCCACGGGATCGGCTGGAACTTCTGGCCCTGGAAGAAGCTCGACACGCTCACCTCCCCCCTCTCGGCGCGGGCGCCGGAGGGGTGGGCGCTGATCGCCGACCCGACCGCGCAGATCGACTCCGACGAGTCGTGGCGGATTCTGAGGGAGTTCCTGACAGCCGTCGCCGTCGAGCGCTGCGACGTGCGGACGGCCGTTCTGGATGCGCTGTTCGCACGCCCCGCCTTGCACCTGCCGGCGTGGACCGGAGTGGGAGGCGAGAAGGAGACCTCCATCGCCGGGCAGGTCGCCGCACCTCTGCCAGAGGGCATCTGGCACCACACGGCGGGGACGCCCTACGCTGCCGCCGAGTACGTTCCGGTGGAGATCGCCGCCGGCGACCGCCTCTCGTTCGCCTTCGCGTCACGGCCGGCATCCTGGCGGGTCGACGCCGACCGATCCCACGCCGTGACGGCGGACTGGCACGAGGGTCGCCTCCGGCTCAGCGCCTCGGAGCGTGTCCTGGTGCGAGGGCTCGAGGTGAGCATGTGACGGGCTATCGTCGAACCATGAGTGCACAGGCCTGGGGTGCCAGCTCCCCGGCGCGCGCCTCCGCGACCGTGACGACGCTGCGCCAGCAGAACCGCGCGGCCGCGCTGCGCTTCGTCCTGCAGCAGGGCGAGACGACGCGGGCCGATCTCGCGCGGCGTTGCGGGTTCTCTGCGGCATCCGCCGCGAACATCACATCCGAGCTGATCGATGACGGGTTGCTGGCCGAAGTCGGCTCGGTTTCCTCCCGCGGGGGACGGCCCATCTCACTCATCGCACCCCGCGCGGAGGGCGCCTACGCGATCGGCGTCGACGTCGGCGAGCGCGGCGTCGCCGTCGAGCTGTTCGATCTGTCGTTGACTATGGTCGACCGCGAGTTCCGCGGCGGACGTCACGATGAGACTCCGCAGGACATCCACCGCGATCTCGTCGAAGCCATCGCCGCGCTGCGCGCGCGCAATCAGGAGCGGTGGCCGCGCGTCCTCGGCATCGGGCTCGGTCTTCCCGGCGTCGTGGAGACCGGACCCGACGGCACCCAAGTGCTCTACGCCCAGAGTCTCGGCTGGGAGCCGTGGCCGATCCCGCGCGATCTCGACGCGGATCTGCCCGTGTTCGCGGAGAACGGGGCGAAGACGCAGGCGCGGGCCGAGCTCTGGTACGGCGCGGCACGCGGAATCGACCATGCCGTCGTCGCTCTCCTCGGCCGCGGCGTCGGACTCGGCGTAATCAGCGACGGAGCCCTCGCGCACGGCGCGTTCAGCAGCGCCGGCGAGTGGGGTCACACGAAGATCGTCGTCGGCGGCGCGCGCTGCCGGTGCGGACAGAACGGCTGCGTCGAGGCCTACCTCGGCGCCGATGCGATCCTCGCCGGGTGGCAGACCCGCGGCGGCTCGTTCGAGGGCACGGGATGGCAGGCGATCGGCGCCCTCCTCGCCGCCGCGGACAGCGACGCGGACGCCCGCGCCGTCGTCGACGAGGTCGTGGAGGCGCTCGGCGCGGCGCTCGGAAGCGTCGTCAACCTGACGAACCCCGAACGCATCGTCGTCGGCGGATGGGTCGGGATGCGCTTGATGGAGCACGGGGCCGCGCGGATCGCCGATGCGGTGCGGCGCAACTGCCTGACGCGCCTGGGCACCCAGTTCGAGATCGTCCCCGCGTCCTTCGGCGGCGACACCGTCGCGCTCGGGTCGGCGCTGATGCCGATCACGGCACTGATCGACACCCCCCGCAGCGAGCTGTTCGCCGTCTGATCCCGCCTCAGCATCCTCTCTCGGCATCCGACGCACCTGCCGAGGGCAGGCCGATTCGCGCTCAGATCGCCTGTTCTGGGCAGGTCGCCTGCGCTGGGCAGGATGCCGCGGCGCGCCAGGCGTATCGCGACGGCGGCAGCCGGGTCAACGTGCCGGGAGCAGGCAGGTCGGCGAGGGGGCGTCGACGCGGCGCCGGGCACGGCCGGGGATGCCGGTGCGCTCGTCGATCGTGAGCGCAACCACCTCGTGGGAGTGCTGGCCGGCGATGAGCAGGGTGTCGCGAACGACGACGTGGTGGCGCGGTCCGTCCGTGCCTGCGTCGACGAGCGCGAGCGGTCGGAGCTCGGAGCCGTCACCACGCACCTCGACGACTGCGACGGTGTTCGAACCGCGGAGACCGGCGTAGACGAAGCGTCCATCGCGGGAGAGGGCGATCTCGGCGGCGGTATCCTCGCCCAGCGCCACCGGCGACAGCGGCACGCCGGCGATCATCCCCCACGTCCCGTCGCCGTCGGGCGCGAGCACGAAGAGCTCGTTCGACAGTTCGGTGACGACGAGCAGATGTCCCGACGGATGCCATCGGCTGTGGCGAGGCCCGGTTCCGCGCGGAAGCACGACGTCCTGCGAGCCGCGTGCACCCGATCCGTTCCAGAAGCGCACCAGATCGAACCCGAGGTCGGTCGTCGCGAACGTGTCGCGCGGCAGGAAACGGGTATGGTGCGCTCGCGAGGGCCGAGGCGGCGCGGTAGGCATGCCGGCGAGTGCATACGGATCGTCGGCCTCGGCGAGCGCGCTCGGCGCGGAGAGCCGCCCGTCGGGGCCGAGCTCGATCCGTACGAGTCGTCCGTCACCCCAGCACGCCGCGACCAGCGCGTTACCGCGCGGTGACACTGCGACGTGGCAGACGGCCTCGCCGGCAACGACCGGTGCGCCCAGCGCTGCGAACGACTCGTCCCCGGTGCGCACGAACGCCTTCACGAGGCCGCGGTGCTCCAGCGCCGCGTACACGACGGGCAGTGTCGGATGCCACGTGATCCACGACGGCGAATCGGTCCGCACCGCCGGCAACGCAGGCCGCGCGAGCTCACCACCCGCGGACTGGTCATCGGCGCCGCCCGCCAGCAGGACGCCGATGCCGTCGGCCGCACCGTCCCCGTCGGCGGTGTATCCGCCGAGGAAGAAACGCACCTCAGTCGACGAGGTCGTGGCGCACGATGACGGCGTCGCGGGCGGGGCCCACGCCGATCACCGAGATGCGGGTCCCGCTCATGGCCTCCAGTGCGAGGACGTACTCCTGGGCGGCCACGGGAAGGTCCTCGAAGGTGCGCGCGCCGGAGATGTCGTCCTTCCACCCCGGGAAGTACTCGAGGATCGGCGTCGCGTGGTGGAAGTCGCTCTGGTTCACCGGGACCTCGTCGAACCGCTCACCGTCGACGTCGTACGCGACGCAGACCGGGATCTCGTCGAGGCCGGTCAGGATGTCGAGCTTCGTGAGCACGAGGTCGGTGATGCCGTTGATGCGGGTCGCGTAGCGGGTGATCGGCGCGTCGTACCATCCGACGCGCCGGGGCCGGCCGGTGGTCGTGCCGAACTCGAAGCCGCGCTTGCGCAGCCACTCGCCCTGCTCGTCGAAGAGCTCCGTCGGGAAGGGCCCGGAGCCGACGCGCGTCGTATACGCCTTCACGATGCCGACGATGCGGTCGAGGCGGTTGGGGCCCACGCCGGATCCGGTGGCGGCACCGCCCGCAGTGGCGGACGACGAGGTCACGAACGGGTAGGTGCCGTGGTCGACGTCGAGCATCGTGGCCTGGCCGCCCTCGAAGACGACGACGTCACCGGCATCCAGGGCACGGCTCAGCAGGAGCCCGGTGTCGCACACCATCGGGCGCAGACGCTCGACGTACGAGAGCAGATCTTCGACGATTTCGTCGACGGTGATCGCGCGGCGGTTGAAGACCTTCACGAGCAGGTGGTTCTTCTGGTCGAGGGCGCCCTCCACCTTCTGGCGCAGGATGTTCTCGTCGAAGAGGTCCTGGATGCGGATGCCGACGCGGTTGATCTTGTCCGCGTAGGTCGGGCCGATCCCGCGACCGGTCGTGCCGATCATGCGCTTGCCGAGGAAACGCTCGGTGACCTTGTCGAGCGTGCGGTGGTACTGGGTGATCACGTGGGCGTTGGCGCTGATCTTCAGGCGCGAGGTGTCGAGGCCGCGGGCGTTGAGCGCCTCGAGCTCGGCGAAGAGCACCTCGAGGTCGACGACGACGCCGTTGCCGATGACCGCGTTGACGCCGGGCGAGAGGATGCCGGAGGGCAACAGGTGCAGGGCATACTTCTCGTCGCCGATGACGACGGTGTGGCCCGCGTTGTTGCCGCCGTTGAACTTGACGACCCAGTCGGTACGGTCACCGAGCAGGTCGGTCGCCTTGCCCTTGCCCTCGTCCCCCCACTGGACGCCGACGATCACGATTCCTGGCATGGACAGCTCCCCCGCTCTCGGCCTTCTGGCGCATATCGGACGGTTGCACCGGGAATGCCGGTACACCCCATCCTATCCAGCGGCACGGACGCCGCCCCGACGCGGGCGGGCACGCACCGCCGTGCATGCCCGCCCGCCGGGTCAGACCTCGCGGCGGCGGCGACGTGTCAG
>CANSLE010000016.1 GCA_947647645.1 uncultured Microbacterium sp. | reverse complement strand
ATCGCGGCGCGGACGGCATCGTGCGTGGCGCCGACCTCGCGATGCTCCTCGCGGAACAGGACGCCGGGGCCGTCGAGGCCGTCCGCCGGGTCGCGACCGCCCTCGGCGAGGCGTGCGGCGCGTTCCAGGCCGTGCTGGATCCCGACCTCTATGTGGTCGGCGGCGGCGTCGCCGACCTCGGCGACGTGCTCCTGGAGCCCACCCGGATCGCCTACGAGACCTCGCTGCCCGGCTTCGGCGACCGTCCGACCGCGCGATTCACGGTCGCGACGCTCGGCAACGACGCCGGCCTCGTGGGCGTCGCCGACCTGGCGGGCCTGCGCAGTCGGTGAGACGCGGCAGTCGATGAGCGGGGGAGGAGTCCGGTGTTCTACTGGGTCATGAAGTACATCGTGATCGGTCCGATCGTGAAGGCGATCTTCCGTCCCTGGATCGTCGGTCGGACCAACGTCCCCTCATCGGGGGCCGCGATCCTCGCCAGCAACCACCTGTCGGTGAGCGACTCCATCTTCCTGCCGCTGATGATCGACCGCCCGATGAGCTTCCTCGCCAAGAGCGACTACTTCACCGGGACGGGGCTCAAGGGCTGGGCCACGCGCATGTTCATGAAGGCCACCGGGCAGATCCCGGTCGACCGCACCGGCGGAAAGGCGTCGGAGGCGTCGCTGAACACCGGGCTCCAGGTGCTCGGACGCGGCGACCTCCTCGGCATCTACCCCGAAGGCACGCGGAGTCCCGACGGCAAGCTCTACCGCGGTCGCACGGGACTCGCGCGCATGGCGCTGGAGGCGCGCGTGCCGGTCATCCCGGTCGTCATGGTCGATACCGACGCCGTCATGCCCATCGGGCGGACGATACCGCGGGTCGGGCGTGTGGGGATGGTCATCGGCGAGCCGTTGGACTTCTCCCGCTTCCACGGGATGGAGTCCGACCGTTACGTGCTGCGCTCCGTCACGGACGAGATCATGGTGGCGCTGCAGCGACTCGGCGAGCAGCACTACGACGACGTCTATGCGTCGACGGTCAAGGAGCGCGCGGCGCGCGTCTGAGGCGTCGTCATGCGGCGTCCGGGCCCATCGCGGCGCCACTAGACTGAGCGGATGCCCACCCCGCACGCCGATCTCGATCACTGGCGCACGCTCCCGATCAAGCAGCAGCCCTCCTGGACCGACCTCGATGCCGTCGCCGCGGTGTCGGCCGAGCTGGCCACCCTTCCGCCTCTGGTCTTCGCGGGCGAGGTCGACAACCTGCGCGAGCGCCTCGCACGCGCCGCCGCCGGGCAGGCCTTCCTGCTCCAGGGCGGCGACTGCGCGGAGACGTTCGCCGGTGCGACGGCGGAACAGATCCGCAACCGCATCAAGACCGTGTTGCAGATGGCGGTCGTGCTCACCTACGGCGCCTCGATGCCCGTCGTGAAGATGGGGCGCATGGCCGGGCAGTTCGCCAAGCCCCGCTCCAGCGACACCGAGACGCGCGGCGACGTCACCCTTCCCGCCTACCGCGGCGACATCGTCAACGGCTACGACTTCACCGAGGCTTCGCGCCAGCCCGACCCGCAGCGGCTGCTGAAGGGCTACCACACGGCCGCATCGACCATCAACCTCATCCGTGCCTTCACCCAGGGCGGGTTCGCGGACCTCCGTGAGGTCCACAGCTGGAACAAGGGCTTCGCCCAGAATCCCGCCAACCAGCAGTACGAGCGCCTGGCCACGGAGATCGATCGCGCCATCAAGTTCATGGAGGCCGCGGGCGCCGACTTCGACGAGCTGCGTCGCGTCGAGTTCTACACGGGCCACGAGGGTCTGCTGATGGACTACGAACGCCCGATGACGCGCATCGACTCACGCACCGGTACGCCGTACAACACCTCCGCTCACTTCCTCTGGATCGGTGAGCGCACCCGCGAGCTCGACGGCGCCCACGTGGACTACTTCTCGAAGATCCGCAACCCGATCGGCGTGAAGCTCGGTCCGTCGACGTCGCCGGCGACCGTGCGGGAGCTGATCGACACGCTCGACCCCGAACGCGAGCCGGGCCGGTTGACCTTCATCACCCGCATGGGCGCCGGCAAGATCCGCGACGCGCTGCCCCCGTTGCTGGAGGCCGTCCGCGACTCCGGGGCCACCCCGCTGTGGGTCACCGACCCCATGCACGGCAACGGCATCACCACGCCCACCGGCTACAAGACCCGCCGCTTCGACGACGTCGTCGACGAGGTGCGCGGCTTCTTCGAGGCGCATCGCGCGGTCGGCACGTTCCCCGGCGGCATCCACGTCGAGCTCACGGGTGACGACGTCACCGAGTGCCTCGGCGGCTCGGAGCACATCGACGAGGCGACCCTCGCCACCCGCTACGAGAGCCTCTGCGATCCCCGTCTGAACCACATGCAGAGCCTCGAGCTCGCGTTCCTCGTGGCCGAGGAGCTCGAAAAGCGCTGAGGGCGCGAAAAGTCTCGCCAGACGAGACAGCACCCGCTGCCGGAAGACGGGCAGCGGGTGCTGTTCGTTGCGGGACGGACGGCATCAGCCCGTGGAGCGGACGGTGATCTTGGTGCCGGGCAACTGCATCGTGCCGGCTGCAGGGCTCGTGCTCGAGACGGTGAAAATGCCCCAGACGATCTCGGGCAGCGCCGTGCCCGGCTCGAATCCGGCCTGGCGCAGCTGTTCCATCGCCTGGGCGACCGTCTTGCCGGTCACGTCGGGGACCGCGATCGGCTGCGGGCCCTTGGAGACCACAAGAGTCACCGTATCGCCGGGGCGGAACGGGCCGCCCCCATCGCGGTCGGCGATGCGGATGACGCGGCCCTCGGCGACCTTGTTGTCGTACACCGCCGACGTCGTCGCGTCGAGTCCCACCGCCTTCAGCGCGGAGCGCGCGGAGTCGACGGTCTGCCCGGACACGTCGGGGACCGGTCCGAGTGAGATCTCGAACGCGACGGTCGAGCCCTCCAACGCGGTACAGCCCTTGGAGCAGTCGACGGCGGCGCCGCCGCCGGGCGGCGTGATGGTGGCGCTCACCACGGTGTTGCGCGCGGCGTTCGCGAAGACCTGACTCGGATCTCCCGACGCGGCGATGTAGATCGACGTCAGCGAAGCCGTTGCGCCATCCAGGCTCTGTCCTGCCAGGGCGGGGATCTCGTGGGATGCCGGGCCGAGGGAGACCACGACGGTGACGGCGCTGTTCTTGTCCACGCGCGCTCCCGCGCCGGGGTCGGTGCGGATGACAAGATCGGTCGGCACGTCGCGGCTGTAGTCCTGCGCGGGCGCTGCGGTCAACCCCTCCGCGGCCAGCTCGGCCGTGGCCTGCGCGAGGGTGCGCCCGGCGAGCTCCGGGACGCCCACGAGGGAGCCGGGTCCGGAGCCGAACCACCAGCCGACGCCGCCGGCGAGCGCCGCGAGGACGAGCACCAGCGCAACGAGCCAGCCGCCCGCGCGGGCCCGTCGACGCGACCGCAGCCGTAGCCGGGTCGCGTTGTCGACCTGCTCGGTGACGGTGGGGGCCGTGAAGGTGCCGGGCATCACCTTGGTGAGCTCGCCGGAGTCGACTCCGTCGTCCACGGCGATCACGCCGGGAGACGGAGCGCGCACGACGTGGGGGTAGACGCCCAGCTCCTTCTCGATCTCGCGCAAGCGGTCGAGCATGGCCCGCGCATCGACGGGGCGGTCGTCGGGGTTGCGCTCGGTCGCCCACATGACGAGCTCGTCGAACTGCTCGGGGATGCCGGGATTGCGGGCGCTCGGGCGGGGGACCGAGTCCGTGGCGTGCTGGTAGGCGATCTGCATCGGCTGCTCGCCCTTGTACGGCTGCTCGCCGACGAGCATCTCGTACAGCATGATGCCGAGCGCGTAGATGTCGCTGCGGGCGTCGGCGGTGCCGCGGGTGACGAGCTCGGGTGCGAGGTAGGCGATCGTTCCGAGCAGCATCTGCCCGGTCGCGGTGTTGGCGCTGGTGGCGCGCGCGAGCCCGAAGTCGCCGATCTTGATGCGGCCGTCCTCGGCGAGGAGGACGTTCTCCGGCTTGACGTCGCGGTGGACGATGCCCGCCCGGTGCGCGGCGGCCAGCCCCGACAGCACGGCATCCATGATGGTGACCGTCTGAGGGATGCTGAGGCGTTTCTGTTCCCGCAGGAGCTCGCGCATCGTGATGCCCGGGAGGTACTCCATGACCAGGTAGGCCATCTCGCCGTCCTGGCCCTGGTCGAACACGTTCACGACGTTAGGGTCCGCAAGGCGGGCGGCGGAGCGGGCCTCCTGGATGAAGCGGCTCTGGAAGACGGTGTCGTCGGAGAGGTGGCCGTGCATCACCTTGAGGGCGACACGACGCTCGAGCCGGAGATCGGTGGCGACGTAGACGGTCGCCATGCCGCCTCGCGCGATGCGAGCACGCACGCGGTATCGGCCGTCGACGAGACGGCCGATCAGCGGGTCTGTCTGCTGACTCGTGCTCACCCTGTGATTCTAGGGAGCCGGAGCCCCTCCTCCCGGGAGCGCCTCACCCCTCACGTCAGGATGCCGTCATCCCAGGGCGGCGAGCCACGTGTAGGCCTGCGACTCCCAGGGGCCGTAACGCTCCGGATACGCCGACACCTGCACGGCTTGGGCGGCGCTGCCGAAGTCCATGGATTCCCAGCCCGGGACATCGAGGAGGCCGCGGGTGATCAGACCGTCCGGTCCGGACACCCCCGTGAAGAACGCGGTGGCGGCGCGGGTCGGGTCGCGCAGCTGGTCGGGGGTGCCCCATCCGGTGCTGGGCCGCTGTTGGAACAGGCCGAGCGAGTCGCGGTCGCCCCAGTCCAGGTTGCGGATCCACGACTCCACCATGGCGGTGGCCAGCCCGATCGCGATGCCGCGGTCGGGCACACCGAGGGATCGCCCCACCCCGATGATGACGCGCGCGTTCTCGATCTGCTCGGTGTCGAGACCGATCTCGCGCGCCGCCGTGTCCCGCGGCGCGCTCGCGGCGGCGGGGGTACCGGTGAACGTCGTCGCGGACGCGGGGAGGGTGAGGATCTGGCCGGGGTAGATGATCGCATCGCCGCCGAGACCGTTGGCGTGGAGCACGGTGTCGAGCGAGAGCCCGTGGGCGTCGGCGATGGCCCAGAGAGTGTCTCCCGCGCGCACCTCGTAGCCTGCGGGCACCGGCGCGGAAGCGGCGACCGCCCCCGCCGCGGGGGATGCCGTCGCGGGCACGGTCAGAACCTGTCCGGGGCGGATCAGCGAGCTCTCCTGGAGGCCGTTGGCGGCGCGGAGTTCGGCCAGGCCGACGCGGAGCTGCCGGGCGATGTCCCAGAGCGTGTCGCCGTCCTGCACGGTGTAGCCGGTCGCGGTCGCGGTCGCGCGGGAGGGGAGGTCGACGAGTGGCGCGTCTCGCGTGGAAGCACGCTGAGCCGTCTCGGTGGCGGCGGCGGGAGTGGTGCTGAGCGCCAGCGCAAGCGTGCCGATCGTGCCGAGGATTCCGGTGGAGGCGGCGTGGATGCCACGGGGCTGGTGGTCGAGTCGTCGCAACGGTGTTCTCCTTCTTCTCACCGACGTCACCGTGTCATGGAAGTCAACTCATGTCAACGGGTGATATAAGGAGTGATTTCTGTGACAGGAGTGAAGAACGCGGTCGTCGGGCAGGCGGCGGTGCCCGGCACCCGCCAAGGGT
The DNA here is from genome assembly GCA_947647645.1 of uncultured Microbacterium sp. Classification (GTDB taxonomy): domain Bacteria; phylum Actinomycetota; class Actinomycetes; order Actinomycetales; family Microbacteriaceae; genus Microbacterium. The sequence goes on along the minus strand of CANSLE010000016.1, from coordinate 12,376 downwards.
GCGATAGTGGAAGGGTGACCGACGACATCGTCCCCGCGTCCACCGGCTGGCTCACTCTCCCGGAGCTCGTCGAGGCCCTCGGCGAACCCCTGGGCCGCGTCCGCCGCCTCCTCGACGAGAAGCACCTCGTCGGATCCCGTCGCAGCGGCCCCTTCGCCGTACCCGACGTCTTCATCGTCGACGGACGCCCGCTGTCGTCGCTGCGTGGCACGATCATCGTGCTCCAGGACGCGGGCTTCAGCGATGACGACGTCATCGACTGGCTTCTCGCCGTCGAGGACTCCATCGGACAGGCGCCCATCTCGGCTCTTCGCCAGGGGCGCAAGAGCGAGGTCCGGCGGGTCGCGCAGACCCTCGCCTGAGCCCGCGCGCTCAGGCCGAGCGGGCGATGGCCGCGTCGGCCAGCGCCCGCAGGGCATCCACCGCGGGCGGGGCGAGACGTGCGTCGCGCAACGCCGCATCGGCGTCGGTGGCGTAGCGGGAGATCGCTGCTTCGACGCGATCCAGGGCGCCGGTGTCGATGATCGTCTGCTGCAGGGCCGAGATCTGGCCGGCGTCGAGGCCCGGATCGCCGATGACGGCATCCAGCGCGCGGCGGGCGGCGGTGTCGAGGCGCTCGCGTGCGTACGCGATGAGCAGAGTGCGCTTGCCCTCGCGCAGGTCGTCGCCCGAGGGCTTTCCGGTCACCGCGCTGTCGCCGAAGACGCCGAGGACGTCGTCGCGCAGCTGGAAGGCGAGGCCGAGGGGATGGCCGAACGCGGCGAGCGCCGCACGCTGCCCGGCATCCGCGCCCGCGAGGGCGGCGCCGAGCAGGAGGGGGTGCTGGATGCTGTACCGCGCGGACTTGAGGGAAGCGACGCGCAGCGCGCGCTCCGCGTGCTCGTCGTCGGGAGCGGTCGCGAACGCCGCCTCCTCGGCGATGTCGAGGAACTGCCCGATCGTCACCTCCCGGCGCATGAGCGCGTAGACCTCGCGCGCGGATGCCGCGTGCACCGCCGTGCGCAGCCCCTGCTCGAGCAGGTCGTCACTCCAGGCGACGAGGAGGTCTCCGAGCAGAACGGCGGCGGAACGTCCGAACGCGGCGGGGTCGCCGACCCAGCGTGCGGCGAGGTGCGCCGCCTCGAGTCCCCGGTGCGCGGCGGGCTGTCCTCGGCGGGTGTCCGAGTTGTCGATGATGTCGTCGTGCACGAGGGCCGCAGCATGGAAGACCTCGAGAGCCGCGGCGGCGTCGAGGACCTCGACCGGGACATCGACGTCCGGGCCTTCCGCCTCGGCCACCGCCCGCCAGCCGGTCACGCAGAATCGGGCCCGCAGCCGTTTCCCGCCCGCCAGGGTGCGCGCGGCGGCATCCACGAAGACGGCGGTCTCGGGCCCGCCGTCGGCCCACTGGGCCCGCTGCGCCTCGACGAACCTTCCCAGTCGCTGGGAAACGGCCTCTATCGGGTCGGGTGAAGCGTGCACGGGCCTAGCCTAGTTCTCGACGGCACGCGTACAATCGACCGCACACGATGCCGGTCTGAAACGGCGAGGAGGGGGCAGCATGCCGCTGTCAGAGCAGGAGCAGCGTCTGCTCGATGAGATGGAGCGCCATCTCATGAACAAGGACGCCGATGTGGTCAGCGCGTCCAGGGACGGGCGCACCCTCAGTTATCGCAACATCGTGTACGGCACCATCCTCGTGCTGCTCGGTCTCGGCGGACTGATCACCGGCGTGTCGACCGGGATCATCGCGGTCGGCGTCGTCGCCTTCCTCGTGATGGTCGCGGGCGTCGTCCTGGCCGCCACGCCCGGCAAGGGACTCGCCGCAGTGCGACCTGCCGCCGACAAGGGGCAACGCAAGCCGTCGCCCGCCGGATCGACCTCCTCCTTCATGGACCGGATGAACGATCGTTGGGACCGTCGCCAGGACGGCGCCTGACCTCGCACCTCTGACGTCGCCATGGCGACGGCACGAAAGCACCGACCTCCGGGTCGGTGCTTTTTTGCGTTCCGGCCCGGTACGCCGGACGTGCCGGGGCGCGCGGGGGAGGAACGTGCCCACGAAACCATAGTCAGGTGGAGGAAAGTGGAGTAAAGTGGTGCCAACCTTGATCGGGCCGGAGGAAGGGGGAGTGGCCGATGCTGTTGGGCACCTACACCCCCAAGCTGGACGAGAAGGGCCGCGTCATCCTCCCGGCGAAGTTTCGTACCGACCTCGGTGACGGCGTCGTGGTCACGCGCGGCCAGGAGCGCTGCCTGTACGTGTTCAGCACCAAGGAGTTCGAGCGGGTCTACGAGAAGATCCGCGAGGCGCCCTTGACCAACAAGCAGTCCCGCGACTTCCAGCGGATGTTCCTCTCGGGTGCGAGCGACGAGAAGCCGGACAGCCAGAGCCGCATCACCATCCCGCCGCACCTGCGCGCGTACGCCAATCTCGGACGCGAGCTGATCGTCACCGGTGTCGGCGCCCACGCGGAGATCTGGGACGCGGAGGCGTGGACCGCCTACGCCGACAGCAACGAGGACAGCTATTCGGACATGGAGCAGGAGGTGATCCCGGGCCTGTTCTGAGCCGTGGCCGTGACTCCCAGCCGCACGCCCTGACGCACTTCCCCGGTGTCAGGTCAGGCGGATGGGGATCACGGCTCCGGATCGGAGCCCGTCGCATCATGAGCCATTCCGAGATCCACACGCCCGTGCTGCTCGAGCGCTGCGTCGAACTGCTCGCCCCGGCGCTGCAGCGCCCCGGCGCCGTGCTCGTCGATGCGACCGAGGGGATGGGCGGCCACTCCGAGGCCCTGCTCGATCGCTTCCCCGGCATCCGCCTGATCGGTCTCGACCGCGATACCGACGCCCTGGCCATCGCCGGACAGCGGCTCGCACGGTTCGGCGACCGGGTCACGCTCGTCCACACCGTCTACGACGGCATCGCCCCCGCGGTGCACGGCGCGGGGGTCGATCGCGTCGACGGCATCCTCTTCGACCTCGGTGTCTCCTCGCTGCAGCTCGATGAGGCCGAGCGCGGCTTCGCCTACGCGCAGGACGCGCCGCTGGACATGCGGATGGACCAGAGCACCGGGATCACCGCCGCCGAGATCGTCGCGACCTACGGCGAGGGCGACCTCCGGCGCATCTTCGAGCGGTACGGCGAGGAGAAGCTCGCCGGCCGCTACGCCCGCGCGATCATCGCCGCGAGGGCGACCGCGCCGATCGAGCGGTCCGGCCGGCTGGTCGACATCCTCGTCGCGGCGACGCCGATGGCCGTCCAGCGCGAGGGACGCGGTCACCCCGCGAAACGCGTCTTCCAGGCGCTGCGCATCGAGGTCAACGCCGAGCTCTCGGTGCTCGAGCGTGCGCTTCCTGCCGGCCTGGACCTTCTCCGCGTCGGCGGCCGGATCGTCGTGATGAGCTACCAGTCGCTCGAGGACCGGCTCGTCAAGCGGGTGTTCGCGGATGCCGCGGCATCCACCGCCCCGGCAGGACTGCCGGTCGAACTTCCCGAGCACGCGCCGCGATTCCGCTTGGCGGTCAAGGGCGCAGAACTCGCCTCCGACGAAGAGAAGGCGCATAATCCCCGCGCCACCCCCGTGCGCCTGCGCGCGGCCGAACGCATCCGGGAGTCGGCATGAGCATGCCCGCAGAGACCAACCTCGACCCGTTCATCGGCGCGTCGGCGCTCCCGTCCGCGCCTCGGCGCGACACCGGGCGTCGCCTCCAGGCGCTCGAACAGCCGCAGCCGCACCGCCGTCCGCGCCTCGTCTACGGTGTGGTCGCCGTCTGCGGCGCCCTGCTCATCGGCGGCGCACAGATGGGACTGTCGATCCTGACGACGCAATCGTCGTATCAGCTCTCCACACTCACCGAGCAGCAGCGCGCCCTCGACTGGCAGAAGCAGATGCTGCAGGACGGCATCGCGGGTCTCAGCTCGCCGCAGTATCTCGCCGCGAACGCCGAGGCCCTCGGGATGGTCACCGGTCAGGCGCCGACCTACCTGAGACTCAGCGATGACGCGATCATCGGCACCGCCGCCGGGCTGACGGGAGCGAGCGCCGTCAACGCCCTGAGCAAGGCCGCTGTGGGCAATGCGCTCGTCAGCGGTCGCGCCCTCGTCGGCGACCCGGCCGCCAGCCTCGGTGGCGGCGGGACGGCGGTCGTCGACAAGGCGATCGTGGATACGCCGACACCCCCTGCCATCGCCGACGGTCTGCCGATTCCCGCCACACACTGATCCTCATGACGACACGAGCAACCCGCAGTCCTCGGCGCCGCACCGTCGTCGCCCTCGCCGTCGTCCTGACGGTGCTTTCCGCCTTCGTCGTGCGTCTCGTCGACATTCAGGTCGTCAGCGCGCGCGAGCACATCGACGACTCGCAGGCGTACGCGACCGGCGCCAAATCCACCCTCTACGGCGCGCGCGGCGAGATCGTCGACGCGAACGGGGTGGTGCTCGCCAGCAGCACGACGCTCTACGACGTGCAGATCGACCCGATGCTCGCGGCGCGGGGGGTGCCGAAACGCGACACGGCCGGAAACGCGCTCACCGATGCTGCCGGGAACACGATCATGAGGCCGTGGACCGACGTCGCGCCGACGATCGCGGCGGTCACCGGGCAGTCCGCCGCGGACGTGGAGAAGATCGTCTCCGACGCCCTCTCCGCCAATCCGGGCTCCCGGTTCGCCTACGTGAAGCGCTACGTGTCCACCCAGGAATACCGCGCCCTGGCCGACCTGAAGCTGCCCTTCCTCACCTTCCCGCTACATCCGTCTCGGACCTACCTCGACGGCGCGGTCGCCGGCAACCTGGTCGGTTTCGTCGGCTCGGACGGCACACCGCTGGAGGGCCTGGAGTCGCTGCAGAACTCCTGCCTCGCGGCGGCCAACGGAACGCTCACCTACCAGCGCGGAGCCGACGGTGTCATCATCCCCGGCACCGAGGTCGAGGACCCCGCCGTCAACGGCGGCACCCTGAAGCTCACCATCGACAGCGACCTGCAGTGGTTCATGCAGCAGTTGATCGCCGAGGAGGCGGCGCACTACCAGGCGGACTGGGGCGGCATCATCGTGATGGAGGCCAAGACGGGCAAGATCCGGGCGCTCGCGGAGACGAAGACCGTGGACCCCAACGACGCCGGTGCGTCGTCCCCCGACAACCGCGGCTCGCGGCTGCTGCGGGTCTCCTACGAGCCGGGCTCGACCTTCAAACCCGTCACCGCGGCCACGGTGATCGAGCAAGCGGGTCTGACGCCGACGTCCACGGTGGAAACCCCCGATCGCATCCGGTTCCCCAATGGCGCCGTCATCAACGACTCGGAGAGTCACCCCACGCAGAACCTGACGCTCACCGGCGGTCTGGTGGAGTCATCGAACGTCGCGATGTCCCAGTTCGGCTCGCGGGTGCCGCCGGCGACCCGGTACGACTACCTCAAGCGCTTCGGCGTGGGCGACGGCACGGCGCTCGACTGGTCGGGGGAGCCCAAGGGCGAGATCCGCGACGCATCGACGTGGGACAACCAGACCTATTACACGACCACCTTCGGCCAGGCGTTCACGGTGACGCCGACGCAGGTGACGAGCCTGTTCCAGACGATCGCGAACGGGGGCGTGCGCATGCCGGCGCAGCTCGTGGAGTCGTGCACGAAACCCGATGGCACCGTCGTGACGCCGAACCTCCCGGCTCCCGTGCAGGTGATCAAGCCCGAGACGGCGTCCCAGGTGTCGCAGATGCTGGAGAACGTCTACGCGCAGGGCACGCTCGCCGACGACATCAAGATCCCCGGCTACCGACTGGCGGTCAAGACCGGCACCGCGCAGGTGCCCGACGGGCACGGCGGGTACAAGGACAACCTCTTCATGACGTCGCTGGCCGGTTACGCCCCGGCGAACGATCCGCAGTACGTTGTCTTGACCCTGTTCAACGAGCCGAAGACCAACACGATGTCCTCGGCCAACCGCTCCGTCTTCAAGAAGGCGATGACCCAGGTGCTGACGCACTACCGGGTCATGCCCTCGGGCTCGGACACCCCGTTGCTGCCCGTGACACAATGACGAGACCGTGACGCGCCACCGCGCGTGAGGAACGAACTCTATGATCCGGATGACGCTGGCCGAGGTGGCCGCCGCCGTGTCGGGGACACTGCACCCGGCCCCGCACGACACTCCCGAGACGTCGGTCGACGGCGACGTCGACACCGATTCGCGCCTGATCGGGGCCGGCGACATCTTCGTCGCCAAGCCCGGAGAAGTGACCGACGGGCATCGCTTCGTCGCCGACGCCGTCGAGTCCGGGGCCGTGCTGGCCGTCGTCGAACGCCCCGTCGATGCGATCGTCAGCCAGATCGTCGTGGCGGATGCCGTGGAGGCCCTGTCCGCTCTCGCGCGCACGGTCGTCGCGAGGGTCCGCGCGACGGGCGCGTTGAGGATCGTCGGGATCACCGGCTCGAACGGCAAGACCACGACGAAGAACATGCTCGCGCGCATCCTCCAGGACGAGGGCGAGACCGTCGCCCCTCGCGGGTCGTTCAACAACGAGGTCGGAGCTCCGCTCACGATGCTGCGCGTGCGGGAGGACACCCGCTTCCTCGTCAGCGAGTTCGGCGCCTCGGGTCCGGGCGAGATCGCGCGCCTCGCGGGACTCGTCTCGCCCGACGTCGGCGTCGTGCTGATGGTCGGCCTCGCGCACGCCGGCGGCTTCGGGGGCGTCGAGGAGACGTTGAAGGCGAAGACGGAGCTCGTCGAGGCCGTCCGACCCGGCGGCGTCGCCGTGCTGAATGCGGACGACGCCCGCGTCGTCACGATGGCGGATGTCGCGGCATCCCGGGGCGTCACCGTCCGCTGGTTCGGGCGGGGCGCCGCGGCGGAGATCCGCGCGGAGGACGTCGAGGTGACAGCGACCGGCACGACATGCACCGTCGTCGCCGGGACCGAGCGCATGCCGCTGCGGCTGCGGGTCCTCGGCGAGCACCACGTGATGAACGCCCTCGCCGCCCTCACCGCGGCGGGGGAGCTGGGAGTGCCGCTCGCCGCGGCGATCGCGCGCCTCGAGACGCTCGAGATCGCTGAACGGTGGCGTATGCAGCCGCTGGGGTCCGACCGGGTGCGCATCATCAACGACGCGTACAACGCCAGCCCCGATTCCATGGCGGCGGCGCTGCGCACCCTCGCGCAGATCGCGGGCCCCGGCGAGCGCAAGGTGGCCGTGCTCGGAGCGATGAGCGAGCTCGGCGCGTACGCCGGAGAGGAGCACGACCGGGTGGGGCTGCTCGCCGTCCGGCTGCGCATCGAGCGCATCGTCGTCGTCGGCCGGGACGCGCGCCGGCTCTTCCTGGCCGCCGTCGGCGAGGGGTCGTGGGACGGCGAAGCCGTCTTCTTCGAGACCGCGGATGAGGCGTTCGCCTATCTCCTCTCCGAGCTGCGCGACGGCGACCGGGTGCTCGTGAAGTCGTCGAACGCGGCCGGGCTCCGGCACCTCGGCGATCGTCTGGGAGAATCGTTCTCGTGAGATCCCTGCTGGCGGCCGCGACGATCTCCCTCGCGTTCACGCTGTTCCTGACGCCGCTGTTCATCCGTCTCTTCGAGAAGCTGGGGTGGGGTCAGGTCATCCGCACCCCGGAGGACGCCCACAACCCGAGCCACCAGACCAAACGCGGCACCCCGACGATGGGCGGCATCGTCTTCATCGTGGGTTCGATCATCGGGTACTTCGTGGGCACGCTCACCGGGGGAGCGCCGCCGTCGGTCTCCGGTCTCCTCGTCATCTGGATGATGGTCGGATTCGGCATCGTCGGGTTCGTCGACGACTTCATGAAGGTCCGCCAGCAGCGCAGTCTCGGTCTTTCGGGGTGGCGGAAGATCGTCGGGCAGGTCCTCGTCGCCGTCCCGTTCGGCATCATGGCGCTGAACTTCCCCGATGCCCGCGGCGAGACGCCGGCCTCGCCCTACGTCTCCTTCTTCCGCGACATCCCGATGCTGTCGTTCCTCGCCCTCGGCGCGGTGGTCGGCTGGATCCTCTACCTCGTCTGGATCACGTTCATCTCGGTCGCCTGGTCGAATGCGACCAACCTCACCGACGGCCTCGACGGGCTCGCGACGGGCGCCGGCATCTTCACGATCTCGGCGCTCAGCCTCGTGACGTTCTGGCAGTTCCAGCAGCGGTGCGCGAGCGAGGCGCTCGTGACCGCGTACGTCAACGGCTGCTATCCGACGGCCGACCCGATGGATCTCACGATCATCGCGGCATCCTTCGTCGGCGCACTGGTCGGATTCCTCTGGTGGAACGCGCCCAAGGCGAGGATCTTCATGGGCGATGTCGGCTCCATGGCGATCGGCGGGGTGATCGCCGCGATGGCGATCCTCTCGCGCACCGAGCTGCTGTCCGTCATCGTCGCCGGCGTCTTCATCATCGGGCCCGGATCCGTCATCCTCCAGCGCATCTACTTCAAAGCGACCGGGGGGAAGAGGCTGTTTCTCATGAGCCCCTTCCACCACCATCTGGAGATGCGCGGGTGGCCGGAGATCACGATCGTCGTGCGGATGTGGATCATCGCCGGCATGCTCGCGGTGACGGGCGTCGCCCTGTTCTACGTCGAATGGCTGTCGGCGCTGTGAGCGGTGGGCGCGACCTGGACGCGCTGCGCAGCTGGCACGCCGACTGGAGCGGGCTGCGCGTCGCCGTCCTCGGGTTGTCGATGACCGGTTTCTCGGTCGCCGACACGCTCGCAGAGCTCGGCGCGGAGGTCCTCGTCGTGAGCGAGTCGGCCGCCGAGGAGTACGCGCGTCTGCTCCCGGTCATCGGCGCGCGTCTGCATGTCGGGTCGCTGGCCGCGGTGCCGGACGAGCTCGCCGCGTTCGATCCCGAGATCGTCGTCGCCTCGCCCGGGTTTCCCCCGCACCACCCCGTCATCGCCTGGACGCGCGCGCGCGGCACCGCGCTCTGGGGCGACGTGGAGCTCGCCTGGCGCGTGCGCGACAAAGTGCGGCGCCCCGACGGGACCCCCGCGGAGTGGGTGCTCATCACCGGGACGAACGGCAAGACCACCACCACCCAGCTCGCGGCGTCGATGTTGGTCGCCGGAGGTCTGCGCGCCGCGCCCTGCGGCAACATCGGCGTCCCGATCCTCGACGCCATCCGCGACCCCAGCGGTTTCGACGCTCTGGTGGTCGAGCTGTCGAGCCATCAGCTCTGGTACCTCTCGCTGCAGCAGGGGTCGGACCCCGTCTCTCCGCACGCGAGCGTCTGCCTCAACCTCGCCGACGACCACCTGCAGTGGCACGGGTCGTTCGCCGCGTACCGTGACGCGAAGGCGGTGGTGTATCGACACACGCGTGTGGCCTGCGTCTACAACAAGGCCGACGTCGCCACCCGCACGATGGTGGAGGAGGCCGACGTCGTCGAGGGGTGTCGGGCGATCGGGTTCGATCTGGGCGTGCCCGGACCGAGCGATCTGGGCATCGTCGACGGCATCCTCGTCGACCGTGCGTTCCTCGACGACCGCCGAACGAGCGCGCTGGAGCTGACGACCGTCGGGGAGCTCGCTTCGCGCGGTCTGGGGGCACCGCACGTGGTGGCGAACATCCTGGCGGCCGCGGCTCTCGCGCGGTCGCTCGACGTCGACCCGGCGCACATCGCCGAGGCGCTGGGCGGCTTCCGCCTGGACGCGCACCGCATCGAGGTCGTCGCGACCGCGGGCGGCATCACGTGGATCGACGACTCGAAAGCGACAAACCCGCACGCCGCCTCGTCTTCCCTCGCCGCCTTCCCGGGGGCCGTCTGGGTCGTCGGCGGCGACCTCAAGGGCGTCGACATCGGCGAGCTCATCGCGGCCCGCGGCCCGGGAGTCAAAGCGGTGATCGTGATCGGCATCGAACGTTCGCCGATCACGGAGGCGTTCGCGCGACACGCGCCGGCCATTCCCGTCTTCGAAGTCGACCACGCTCAGACTGAAGACGTCATGGCAGACGTCGTCGAGACGGCGATGAGGATCGCCCGTGACGGAGACGTGGTCCTCCTCGCCCCCGCCGCGGCATCCTTCGACCAGTTCGACTCGTATGCCGACCGTGGACACCGCTTCGCCCGCGCCGTGAGGCACCGGGCGCCGCAGGATCCGCCGAGACAGACAGACGCACAGACACCGACCGAGACCGGCAGGACAGACGCAGGGGGAGCCGATGACGACGACGACCCCGCCGACGCGCCCGGCCGCTGACGGCGACGGCGGATCGTCCGGGTTCGCCGCGCGCGTGTCCCTGGGTCGCGCGTTCGCCCCGGTACCGAGCGAGTTCCTCCTCATCGCCTCGACGGCGCTGCTGCTGACCGGCTTCGGCCTCATGATGGTGCTCTCGGCGACGATGGCGTCGGCGATGGCGGCCGGCCAGAGCCCGTTCGAGGTCGTGATGAAGCAGGCGATCTTCGCCGTGATCGGCATTCCGCTGATGTTCATCGCGAGTCGGCTGCCCGTCACGTTCTGGAAGAAGATCGCCTGGCCCAGCCTCATCGCGGCGACGTGCTTCCAGATGCTCGTCTTCGTCCCCGGCCTCGGCGTCGCCAACGACGGGAACCAGAACTGGATCCAGATCGGCGGCGTCCAGGCGCAGCCGTCCGAGTTCCTCAAACTCGCCCTGGCGCTCTGGCTGGGCTACGTGCTGTTTCGCAAGCAGACGCTGCTCGGGTCGTGGGCGCACGTCTTCATCCCCGTGGTGCCGGTCGGCGGCCTCGTGATCGGTCTCGTCGCCGTCGGCAGCGAGGACCTCGGCACGGGCATGATCCTGATGGCCATCCTGCTGGGCTGTCTGTTCTTCTCCGGCGTGAAGCTGCGGATCTTCATCATTCCGCTGATCATCGTCGTGGTCGCGACCGTGTTCTTCGCCGTGACCAACTCCAACCGCATGGCGCGCATCATGAGCAGCCTCGTGAACTTCGACTCGATGGACTGCTACAACGCCGCGTCCGGTGACTGCTACCAGGCCGTCCACGGCATCTGGGCGCTCGCCAACGGCGGGGTCTTCGGTCTGGGGCTCGGCAACTCCCGCGAGAAGTACGGCTGGCTGCCGGCGCGCTCGAACGACTACATCTTCGCGATCCTCGGCGAGGAGCTCGGCCTCGTCGGCTGCGCGGTCGTGCTCCTGCTGTTCACGGTGTTCGCGATCGCCACGTTCCAGATCATCCGCAAGACCCGCGACCCGTTCGTGCGCATCGTCAGCGGCGGGATCATCGTGTGGATCGTCGGCCAGGCCTTGGTGAACATCGGCGTCGTGCTGCGACTGTTCCCCGTGCTGGGTGTGCCGCTGCCGTTCATGTCGCAGGGGGGGACGTCGCTGTTGTCGGTGCTCGTCGCCTGCGGGGTGCTGCTGTCGTTCGCTCGAACGCTTCCCGCCGGACCGTCTGCGGCGAGCGCGGCCGAGCCGCACCCGGGTCGCGCTGAGCCGCATCGGCGCGCCCGGTAGGCTCGATCGGGTGACGACCGCCCCGGCTTCGACGACGTACCTCCTCGCCGGCGGCGGCACCGCGGGCCACGTCAATCCTCTGCTCGCCGTCGCCGACGCCCTGCGGGAGCGGGATGCCGCGGCATCCGTGTTGGTGCTCGGCACCCGGGAGGGCCTGGAGTCGCGTCTCGTCCCCGAACGCGGCTATGAGCTGCTCGTCGTCGACAAGGTCCCCTTCCCCCGGCGCCCGGATCTCGCGGCGGCGCGGTTCCCGCTCGCGTGGCGGCGTGCCGTCGCCCAGGTGCGCGCGCACATCCGTACGCATGGCGTGGACGTCGTCGTCGGCTTCGGCGGCTATGCCTCGGCGCCGGCGTATGTCGCCGCGCGGCGCGAGGGCATCCCCTACGTCGTGCACGAGGCGAACGCCCGACCCGGTCTCGCCAACATCCTCGGCGCCCGCGGCGCGGCGGAGGTCGGCGTCGTCTTCCCGGGCACGCCGCTGCGCGGTGCGCGGACGGTGGGGATGCCGCTGCGGAAGGAGATCGTGGACCTCGACCGCGCCGCGACGCGCGCGCAGGCAGCGGCCGCCTTCGGACTCGACCCGGCACGCCCGGTCGTCCTCGTCTTCGGCGGGTCGCTGGGCGCGCGCCGCCTCAATCAGACGCTCGCCGCGTCCTGGTCCTCGGTCGTCGAGGCGGGCTGGCAGCTGCTGCACGCGACCGGAGAGCGCGACGAGATCGTCGATCCTCATCACGCCGACTACCGCGTCGTGCCGTATCTCGACCGCATGGATCTCGCACTCTCACTCGCGGACCTCGTCGTCTCGCGCGCGGGTGCCGCCACCGTGAGCGAGCTGTCGGCGCTCGGCCTCCCGGCCGTCTACGTGCCCTACGCGGTCGGCAACGGAGAGCAGGCGCTCAACGCCGCCGCGGCGGTGGCGGCGGGTGCGGCACTGGTGATCCCGGATGCCGAGTTCACG
>CANSLE010000015.1 GCA_947647645.1 uncultured Microbacterium sp. | reverse complement strand
CTGCCGCGCGGCGGGGCTGCGGGTGGTCGCGCTCGTCGCGGACTCCCGCGACGCCACCGCGCGCACTCTCATGGATGCCGGGGTCGAGGGCATCGTATCCGTGCGCGAGTCGGAGGGCGTCGTCCTCTCCGTCATCGAGGCGGTCCGCCGCGGCGGACGGGCGTGGTCGCCGCGCGCTCGCGCCGTGCTCGACGCCCTGCCGCCGCGTCCCGCGCTCAGCGCGCAGGAGAGTCGTGTCGTCGCTCTGTACGCCGCCGGACACACGATCGGCGAGGTCGCCATCCGGCTCGGCGTGCGCGAGGACACCGCGCGCAAGTACCTCAACCGGGTGAAGGCGAAGTACGCCGCGGTCGGTCGGCCGGCGCGCACGAAGACCGCGCTGGCTCGGGAGGCGCACATCGACGGATGGCTCGACGCCCAGGCCTGACGGCCGAGGCGCACACCATCCGCCGCCCCCGCGGCGCCCCGGGCGAGGACCGGCGCGGATCTGCCGGTCAGTTCAACAGATTGTCGCCGATCGTCGCGAACACGCCGAGCGGGCCGAACAGCATGAGCACCAGCACGGTGCCGATGATGATGATCGCGGCCCAGGGGAGCCGGCGGCGCGGCCGGCTTCTCGGCGCGGAGAGGTCGGGCGGGCGGAGGGATGCCGTCGGTGCGGTGACCGGGACAGCGGCGACTCCCGCGGCATCCGCGACGGGGGCGCCGACCTCCGGTGCGGTCCGGTTCGCCGGCGAGAGCGCGGCGAGTCGGTCGGCACGCCAGCGTTCCCACTGGGTGAGCTTGTCGATCAGTGCGTCGATGACGGAGAACAGCCATGCCCAGGTCGCCGGATCGACGGTGGAGACCTCGCGCTGCGTATAGAGGAAGAGCCAGTCGTCGACGATCTCGACGTCGAGCGCCGCGGAGGGGTCGACCACGCGGTCCACGATGTCGGGAGTGAACAGGTACAGCGCGTCGGCTTCGCAGCCGGTGGGGTAGTGCAGGGTGAAGGTGCGATCGATGTCGTCCCGAAGGACCATGCGCCCGCCGTCCTCGAAGGCCGGCCGTGGGGCGGAGCCGAACAGGCCGTTGTCGCCGACGGCATCCAGCACGATGTTCGGCAGCGGCGCCGACAGCTTCACCGCGACGTAGCCCCAGCGATGTGTCGACTCGTTCGTGCCCGATCCCGTCCGGTAGACGTAGTTGCCGAACTCGACCACGCGCTGCCGCCCGCCGCGCACGACGTCGGTGGCTTGACGGCCGTGGCCGAGGCGGAAGAGCATCCCCGGCAGCGGCGGGTTCGCCACCGAGGGGAACCACGCCATCGCGTTGGCGCGCGCGAACCGGTCGAGGCGCCACCACCGCTCCCCCCTTCGCTCCCGCCGCGCTCGCGCGACGACGACCCCGATCGCGATCGCCCCGAGCACGATCGCGCCGAGCACGATCACCCCGACAAGCGGAGCCGGGCCGGCGAGGATGCCCCGCACGGCCGCGCCGACGGCGACGCAGACGAGGAGCCCGCCGACCACCAACGGGACGATCCCTGCCGCGAGGTTCCCTGTCGGTGCCCGCCCGCTGGACCGCAGCTCGCGCACGTACGCGCGCACGGCCCGGCGGTCGACGGGCTCGACGAGGGGTCGAGCATCCAAGGGCGGGGACGCCGCGGGCGTGCTCATGCCGCCAGGCTACCCAGCCGGGCTTTCAGGTCGCGGCGGCGACGTCCTCTGCCCGATAACGGGCGCGCAACTCTTTCTCGACGGCGGCGGCCGGCAGGCCGACCGCGACGACGACGAGCCCCAGCACGAGGGCGATGCCGCCGACGAGGTACGCCGCCCAGGCACCGTCGACGAAGCTGAGGCGCGCGGCCTCGAGGATCTGCGACGCGTACGCCGGGTGCTCGGACGCGACATGTGCGGCGGACGCGAACGACGCCTGCAGGGCGCGGGTGACATCGTCGGAGAGCGCCGCGGCATCCGGGGAGGAGGCGATCAGCCTCGCGAACACGTGCGCGAACCCCCCGGCGAGCACCGCCCCGAACAGCGCCTGCAGCACCGCCCCGCCCAGGTCGCTCTGCAGATCGCTGGTGGCCGAGGCCATGCCGGCCTTGCGCACCGGCGTGCTGCTGGTGAGCGAGCGGGATGCCGCGGTCATGACGAACGAGGCTCCTCCCCCGACGAGGGCGAAGGCGAGGGCGACGACGAACGGGGTCGTGTTCTCAGTCCAGGCCAGCATCGTGGCGAAGGCGCCGATGAGGAGCGCGTACCCGACGATCATGGCGACGCGTGTGCCGCGTTCGACCAGGACCGCCGCGAACGGGGCGCACACGAGCAGCGCGATCGCGGCCGGGATGAGCGCGATCCCCGCTTGCAGCGCGTCGTAGCCGAGGATGTTCTGCAGGTACTGCTGACCGACGAACATCGCGCCGACGAGCGACCCGAACGCGAGGGTCCCCGCGACCGCGGGCACCCAGAAGAGGCGACGGCGGGCGACCCGCAGGTCGTACAGCGGAGCGGCGACTCGGAGCTGCCGTGCGACGAAGGCCGCCAGCAGCAGGGCGGCGGCGGCGAGCAGGGCGAGCCCGGTCATGGCGTCGCCGGGCGCGAAGACGGTGCCGAGGCCCAGGACGAGTGCGGCGATGGCGACGACCGACAGGATGCCGCCGAGATGATCGACCGGCTCGTCGGACTCGGAGACGCCGCGCGGGATCGCGCGGGCGGCCAGCAGCAGGGCGGCGAGGGCGACCGGTACCGGCAGCAGCAGCGCGATGCGCCAGCCGAACGCGACGACCAGGGCTCCTGAGAGCACAGATCCCCCGACCGTCGCGACCGCGCCGGTCGCCGTCCACAGGGCGATCGCGCGCACGCGACCCGGGCCTTCGTCCCACAGGGCGGTGATCAGGGCGAGGGTCGTCGGAAAGGAGAAGCCGGCAGCGATGCCGGTGAGCACCCGTGCCGCCATGAGGAAGCCGATCGTGGGGGCGAGGCTCGCGGCCGTCCCCGCGATCAGCAGGCCGATGAGCCCGATGCAGAGCACGCGCACCCGACCGTAGCGGTCACCGATCGCGCCGGCGTAGAGGACGGTCATCGCCAGGCCCAGCCCGGTGCCGAGTGCGACGAGGTTCAGCGTGGTCTGCGACGCGTCGAAGGTGGCGGCGATGTCGGGGAGGGCGACCGTCGCTCCTCCGGTGGTGAGATTGCAGACCGCGGCTGCCAACAGCAGTGCCGTCAGAACGGCGCCCGACCGCGCCGGAACGTGCGTACTCGGCATCCGCCGTCCTTCCGTCGTTGCGCCGTCGTCCCTGAGCGTAGTGCCCGTCGGGTAGACTGTTGTGGTTGCCCGTCTGCATGCCGTATCGGTATGCGTTCGCGGGCACGTGCATCAACCCTCCTGATGCCGGGAAATGCCCGGCATCCGTTCTAGTCCGAAGGAGGTGGGTTAGTGACGCACTCACACCAGTACGAGCTCATGGTCATCCTCGACCCCGAGATCGACGAGCGTCAGGTCGCCCCCAAGCTCGACGGGTTCCTCAAGGTGATCACCGCAGACGGTGGCTCCATCGAGAACGTCGACGTCTGGGGCAAGCGTCGCCTGGCGTACGAGATCCAGAAGAAGAACGAGGGCATCTACGCCGTCGTGAACTTCACCGCCACGAGCGAGGCCACGCAGGAGCTCGACCGTCAGCTCAAGCTGAACGAGCAGATCATGCGTACCAAGGTCCTGCGTGCCGAGGAGGCGATCGCTCAGGTCGCCGCCGAGAAGGAGCGCGCCGAGGCCAAGGCCGCCCGCAAGGCAGCGAAGGCGTAACGACGATGGCCGGCGAGACCGTCATCACCGTCGTGGGAAACCTCACGGCAGACCCCGAGCTGCGGTACACGCAGAACGGCCTGCCCGTCGCGAACTTCACGATCGCGTCGACGCCGCGCAACTTCGACCGTCAGGCCAACGAGTGGAAGGACGGCGAAGCGCTGTTCCTCCGCGCGTCGGTGTGGCGTGAGTTCGCCGAGCACGTCGCCGGTTCGCTGACGAAGGGTTCCCGTGTCATCGCGACCGGTCGGTTGAAGCAGCGCTCCTACCAGGACCGCGAGGGCAACAACCGGACCGCGATCGAGCTGGAGGTCGACGAGATCGGCCCCTCGCTGCGGTATGCCACGGCTCAGGTCACGCGTGCCGCATCCGGTGGAGGCAACTACGGAGGCGGCCAGCAGTCGCGTCCGCAGCAGCAGGTGCAGCAGGAGGAGCCGTGGGCGACCCCCGGCTCGGCCGCACCCGACGCCTGGAGCGCACCCGGCGCCTACGGCGACGACACACCTTTCTGATCGTCGCAAGACTCTCGAATTCCGGATGCCTCGGCATCCGCACACACCTAAGGAAAACAATGGCTGGAAAGGCTACCGGCGATCGCCGTAAGCCGCGGAAGGGCGCGAAGAACGCCGCTCCCGCGAAGGCGATCCGCGTCGGCGTCATCGACTACAAGGACGTCGCAACGCTTCGCAAGTTCATCTCGGAGCGCGGCAAGATCCGCGCCCGTCGTATCACCGGTGTCTCGGTGCAGGAGCAGCGTCTGATCGCGAAGGCGATCAAGAACGCGCGCGAAATGGCGCTCCTGCCTTACGCCGGCGCTGGCCGCTAAGGAGCACCCATCATGGCAAAGCTGATTCTCACGAACGAGGTTGCCGGGCTCGGAAGCGCCGGTGACGTCATCGAGGTCAAGAACGGGTACGCCCGCAACTACCTCATCCCCCAGGGCTTCGCCGTGGCGTGGACCCGCGGTGGCGAGAAGCAGGTGGCGTCCATCCGCGCCGCCCGTGACGCCCGTGCGATCCACGACCACGAAGAGGCCGTGGCGCTCAAGGACACCCTCGAGTCGAACAAGGTCAAGCTGTCGGTCAAGGCCGGCAAGGAAGGCCGCCTGTTCGGTTCGGTCAAGACCGCCGACGTGGCCGACGCCGTCAAGGCCGCCGGTCTCGGCGAGCTCGACAAGCGCAAGATCCACATCACCGCGCCCATCAAGGCCGTCGGTGAGCACGAGGCCACCGTGCGTCTGCGCGACGACCTCACCGCCGTGATCACCCTCCAGGTGGTCGCCGCCAAGTAAGTCCCGCCGGGTCTCCCGGTCGTTGAGCGGGGCGCGAAGCGCCGCGTCGAAACGCAGCACGGATGCCGTGACCTCCCCCAAGGCGAGGTCACGGCATCCGTCGTTTACGCCCTGACGGTGGAGGGGTCGGTGCCAGGCACGGTCGCCGGCCCCTCCCGTCGGGGCTCATTCGGTGCGGCTGTGGCGGCGTGCGGTGAGCATCACCCCCAGCGCGAGAGCGGTGAGCCCTGCCAGCAGCGGCAGCAGGTTGAGGATGCCGCCGGTCTGAGCGAGCGTCTTCACGGGGCCGCTCGCGGCGACCATGCCGACGACCGCAGTGCCAGTCGTGCGGGGCGTTCCCGGGGTGCCGGGGTTTCCGGGGTTACCCGGGGTGCCGGTGTTGCCGGTGGTCGGCCCCGTCGTGGTGGCATCGCCGACCACGGCGATCGCGTTGCCGCCGAGCGTGATCGGTGCGGTGATCGGCAGGCCCAGCTGCGTGCCGCCGAGGATGCTGCTCAGTCCAGTGGTGGTGGAGCCGCCGGTGGTCGTGCCGGAGGTGCCGGCCGGGGCCGTGGTGGTGGCGTTGGCGCTGTCGGCGTCGCCGAGGACGGAGACGGCGTTGCCGCCCACCGTCACCGGAGCTGCGACGTCCACGACGCCCTGGGTGCCGCCCAGGATGCCGTCGGTGCCGCTCGTGGTGGCCGCGGGAGCGGGGGCCGCTGCCGGCGCCCCGGCGGGTGCCTGAGCCGGCTGCGAGGTCGCGGCATCCGTGGTCTCGGCGTCGCCGAGGACGGAGACGGCGTTGCCGCCGAGTGTGACCGGCAGGACGACGTCGATGAGCGCTTGTGTGCCCGAGCCGGCCCCGTCGGAGCCGCTGGTGGTGGCGTCGCCGCCACCGACCGAGATCGACGGCGTCGAGGTCTGCGCGTCGGTGCTCGTGGCGTCGCCCAGCACCGAGATGCCGTTGCCGGCGACCGTGACCGGCACGGCGACGGAGACGAGCCCCTGGGTGCCCGACAGCAGACCGTCGTCGCCCGTGGTCTCGGCCGCCTGCGCGACCGTTGCGCCGAGGAGCGTGATGCCCCCGGCAAGGAGCGTGCCCCACAGGGCGCGCGTGATGGTGGTGTTCATGATGATCTCTCCTGAGAGTTTTCGGGGGGTGTGCGTGCGAAAGCGCGCGGGAACGTGCCGCTCAGAAGGCGGCCGAACCCCCGTCAGTCAGGGGAGACGTCGGTGTCGAACACCGGTGCGGGCAGGGCGGAGTCGTCTCCGGGCGCACATCGCGGCATCCAGGCACGGAGCGCCGCGAACAGGTCGAAGACGAGCACAGCGCTCGCACCGAAGGAGAATCCCGCTCCGCTGGAGAGGGACGAGGTGGGGTCGAGGGGCAGCAGACCGCTGCCGAATGGAAGACCGGGCACGGCGGAGCCGCCCGCCGATGGCGTGACGACCACCGCGACGCCGGGGACGACCGCGGCGGCGAGGGCCGACATCGAGACGGCGGACGTCAAGAACACCGTGTCGGCGTCGCCGACGAACGCGGCGATCTGTGCGGCCGGTCCCGACAGCGGGGTGAGGAAGGTGTCCCCGAGGACCACGGAGAGGGTCGAGGGGGTGACGGGGGATGCCGGGCTCCCGTGTGGGGGGATCCCGCTCGTCTGTGGGGGCACGAGGTGGTCGACGACCGGCAGCGAGCTGACGGCGTCGGTCACGGGGGCCGCGGCATCCACCACGGGCTTGAGGGCTTCGGTCACCGGTGCGACGAGCGGCGCGAGCGGGCTGACCACTCCGCCGACGGCCTCGCCCACCGGGGCGACGACATCGCCGAGGGGCGCGAGCGGTTCGAGGACGGGAGTAACGGAGGTCACGAGGTCGGCAACGGGGGGAGCGACGGTCTCGACGACGGGGGCGACGGCCGTGGTGACGGGTGTGAGGATCTCCGCAACCGGATCGAGGACGGGCGTGGTCGCCGGCGACAGCGTGCTGGAGACGCCGCCGAGGAGGGAACCGAGCGGGTTGTCCGTCTGGTCGGCGGCGTGGGCGGAGGGGCCCGAGAACAGGGAGATGGCGAACCAGGCCAGCGCGGCTCCGATGCCGGCGGCGCCCAGCACTGCCCATCGCCGGGTCGACTCTATGGTCGAACGTCCGCGGCGCAGCGGGGGGACTGCGGTTATGGCCATGCGTGCTTCCCACGACGGTGTGTCGGGGTGACGGCGTGAGCCGACACCGATGGAGTGCCTGGACCCGCCAAGATACGCCGGGATCTCGCACCTGTCTAGACCCTCATGCGCGCACTGGCGACGCGCGCGAGGCGACGACTCGACTTGACAAGGACGCATTCATCCCCATGGTTGTCCCCAGCCCTCGCCCACGGCGGCAACCTTCAACCGGCACTTCAACCACATTGTTCATCCACAGGATGTGTATCAAGGATGACCTGGTCAGAGTGACTTTCGGATGCCGAATCTTGAGGTGGTGCGGCGTGTTTCCACAGGCGCTGTACACAGGGTGCTCGGCGTTTCGCGCAGATCATCCACAGAGTTATCCACAGGCCTGTTTGCGGCTGTCGGAACCCGACTCTAACGTGGCGTGTGGTCTCGTGGCGGGACCGGTCATCGAGCGTGTGAAGGGGGCTGCATGTCGATCGCGGACATCTCCGAGGATCGTTTCGGTGGACCCTTGGAGAGCCGCGGACCCGAGCGCACGCCGCCGCACGACCTCCTCGCCGAGCAGAGCACCCTCGGCGGCATGCTGCTGTCGAGCGATGCCGTCGCCGACGTGATCGAGGCGCTGCGCGGCACGGACTTCTACGTGCCCAAGCACGAGCTGATCTTCGAGGCGATCCTCTCGCTCTACTCGCACGGCGAGCCCACCGACGTGGTCGCCGTCACCGACGAGCTCATCAAGACGGGTGATCTGCAGCGCTCCGGCGGCGCCGACTACCTCCACTCGCTCACCTCGATCGTTCCGACGGCGGCGAACGCGGCGTACTACGCGTCGATCGTGCGCGAGCGCGCGCTGCTGCGTCGGCTCGTGGAGGCCGGCACGCGCATCGTGCAGATGGGCTACAACGGCCAGGGCGACGCGCTCGACCTCGTCAACAACGCGCAGGCGGAGATCTACTCGGTCACCGGTGCCGAGCAGGCCGAGGACTACGTCCCGCTCGAGGTCGCCGTCAACGCGGCCGTCGAGGAGATCGAGGCCGCGCGCGGGCGCGACGGTCAGATGACCGGCATCCCCACCGGGTTCTCCGGGCTGGACCAGCTGACCAACGGCCTGCATCCGGGCCAGATGATCATCATCGCCGCGCGTCCCGCCATGGGTAAGTCGACGCTCGCGCTGGACTTTGCCCGCGCCGCGGCGATCAAGGCGCAGCAGCCGACGATCGTCTTCTCGCTCGAAATGGGTCGGAGCGAAATCGCGATGCGTCTGATGAGCGCCGAGGGCGCGATTCCGCTGCAGAGCATGCGCAAGGGCACGCTCGACTCCCGCGACTGGACGACGATCGCCGCCACCCGTGGTCGCATCAACGATGCGCCGCTGTACATCGACGACAGCCCGAACATGACGCTGGTGGAGATCCGCGCGAAGTGCCGCAAGCTCAAGCAGCGCGTGGGTCTGAAGATGGTGGTCATCGACTACCTGCAGCTGATGACGTCGGGTAAGCGCGTCGAGAGCCGCCAGCAGGAAGTGTCGGAGTTCTCGCGTGCGCTGAAGCTTCTCGCGAAGGAGCTGCAGGTGCCGGTGATCGCACTGTCGCAGCTGAACCGTGGCCCCGAGCAGCGCGCCGACAAGAAGCCCGCCCTGAGCGACCTGCGTGAGTCGGGTTCGATCGAGCAGGATGCCGACATGGTGGTGCTGCTGCACCGCGAGGCCGCCTACGAGAAGGACAGCCCCCGCGCCGGTGAGGCCGACCTGATCGTCGCGAAGCACCGTAACGGCCCCACCGACACGATCACCGTCGCCTTCCAGGGCCACTTCTCGCGCTTCACCGACATGGCCCCGGGGGACTTTGGGTAGGTAGGTGTAGGTTCCGCGTGAAGATGACAAATTCCACCGCTACTTGTCAGTCAGTTGGCAGTACTGCCGAGTAGCCTCGGCTAACAAGGTGGGCTACACGCTCGAAGATGAGATAAGGACTGGGACGCCTGCTGATCGATCACTGCTCGAGAGAGTCGCCCGTGCGCTACTTCATCCTGCGGCCGAGATTTCACATCTAGGCACTGGCGGCTTCGCCTGCACGTTCAAGATCACAGACGACCGCGGTGTTGCGGCGCTCAAGATCATTGACCCAGGTCTTTCAGAGCGCGAGCGTGTCGAGCGGGAGCTAAACGCCCTGCAACGGGTGTCTGACGATGGCATTGTCCGATTTCTTGAGCATGGGATGTTCAATTTCGAAGGCGTTGACTATTGCTGGATCCGTATGGAGTTCGTGGACGGCAGGTCGCTAGCGGCCGAACTCTCCAGCGCCGTTGTCTTTTCAGCGCTGGAAGCTGTTGAACTCGTGACGAACCTCGTGCATGCAGCCAGCGCTATCTGGGCAGCAGGAACTGCGCACCGAGATCTGAGCCCGAACAACATCATTCTGCGGGCGGACGGGAAGCCTGTCATCGTCGATCTCGGGCTCGCCCGGCATGTGGACGACGAGTCGTATACCGCGCTTCCCACGCCCGGAACGCCGGGTTGGATGAGCCCCGAGCAGGTTGGGTCGTCACCCGTGCACCGCGACTGGAGAAGCGATCAGTTCGTGATCGGGGCGCTGGCTTATCGATTGCTGACGAACGTGCAGCCCTTTTATGCTCTCAGCATTGTTGACCGGTGGCGCGCTCCTGCGGCGCAAACGCCGCAACCGATTCGCGCTATTGATCCGGAAATCCCATCGGCCGTGGCTGATGTCGTCGAGCGGATGCTGCACAAGCAGCCTCATCGGCGTTATCTGGCTCTTCGGACATCCGGTGAGGGGTCATGGGGTGAGGCCTCCGGCGGCGAGGAGCATGCGTAGTCGATAGTTGTCGCGGTTGCGGAACCCTCTGCCGAGTCGGCGGTGGAGCTCGATGATGCCGTTCACGGCCTCGGTGCCGCCGTTGTTCGCGCGGTGGGCGGTGAAGTAGGCAAGGAACGCGTCGCGCCAGCGGTGGAGGGTGTGGCCGAGCCGCGCGATCTCGGGGATCGGGCAGGTGTGGAATGAGTCGACGACCTTCTCCGCGATCCGCCGACCCCCGGCGAGATCTTTCTGGTGGTAAGCGGAGCGGAGCTGCTGGGCGCACTGCCATGCGATGAACACTTCGTCATGCGCGGGGTCGGCCTCGATCGCCGCAGCGAGTCGGGTCCGCTGCTTGTCGGTGAGGTTCTCGGCGCCGGCGTGGAGGATGGTCTGGATCCCGAACAGCGGGTCGCCCTTGCGACCTCGATGGCCGAGGGTGTCCTGCTGGACCCGGCGGCGGACCTCGTCGACGGCGGCGGTGCCGAGCTTGACGACGTGGAACGCGTCGAGCACCGCGGTGGCGTCTTCGAGTTTGTCGTCGATCGCGGCCTTGTATCCGGCGAACGGGTCTAGCGCCGCCACCTTCACGTTCTTGCGGAAGGCGTCGCCGCGCTCACCGAGCCAGGTCGCGTAGGCCTTTCCGGAGCGCCCCGGCACGAGGTCGAGCAGCCTGGCCCGCGTCTTTCCGTGGTTGTCGCGACTCAGGTCGACCATCCCGGTCAGCTCCTTCGGACCCCGCATGCGCGGGTCGACGTGATGCCAGATGTGTTCGTCAACGCCGAGGGTAGTGACGTTCTCGAACCGGGACTCGTCGGCTGCCAGCTTCACGAGTTCGGGTTCGACGGCCCGCCAGACCGTCTTCCACGACGTCCCGAGCTGACGGGCCAGGCCGTGAACGGTCGCGTGCTCACGCCGCAGTTGCCCGATCGCCCAGACGACGGCACGGGTGGTGATCGACCCGCGCGGGGCGACCAAGGCTGGCACCTGCTCGACGAACGTCTTCTTCGCGCACCCGTGGTCGCCGCAACGCCACACCCGTTGCCGCCACACGACCCGCACCCGCGTCGCGCCAGGCACGTCATGCAGCACCCTGCGCCGACGCCCGCGGCCGACCGCGACGACCCCGCATCCCGGGCACCCCGTCGGCGTCGAGAGGCTCGAGACCGTGAAGACCAACAACCCGTCGCGACGGTCGACATCCTCGACATGGACGCCCTCGAGACCGAGCAGCACGTCGCAACGAGAACACGGGCAGAAGGCAGAGCGCGCGTCAGCGCACCCCGAAGTAGGGTGAAGCACGTCGAGGTCCTCATGATGGAACAGCAGTTGGCGCTACTGTTCCTCGGGGACCTCGACCCCTACCCGCCGACCATCACCCGGCGAGCCTCACCCCCACCGAATGTCCGAAGAGCCATATAAGGGCGCGGATGTCGCCTCCCGTGGACAGGACCCGGAGTCGGAGGCCGTCTACACCCTGCCTCAGCTCGAACAGATCATCAGGGAGTGGGTCGCCACCGTGTACCACGTGCGTCCGCACGCCGCACTCGCGGACCCGGGGATGTTCGGCGTGAAGATGAGTCCTGCAGAGCGCTACTCGCAGGGGCTGGCCGTGACGGGCGAACTTCGGATTCCGCGGAATCGAAACTATCTCCTCGAGCTGCTACCTGTGGCGAAGCGGCAGTTCAATCACTACGGCGTCGAGCTCAACGGCATCCGCTATCGCGGGGAGATCGTCGCGAAGTATCGGAATCGCACTCGTGGCAGCGATGGGGATGTGCTCTGGCCCTTCTCGTATGACCCGGATGACGTGCGCCGGATCTACTTCCGTGATCCCGAGGACGGCACCTGGCATGCGTTGCGCTGGCAGCTGAAGGGGGCGCAGTCGGTGCCGTTCAGTTCCGAGGCGCTCGAGCATGCGAAGCGTCTCGCGCTCGAGATCGCGGATGGCAAGAGACCTGACGTCGACGCGGCCGCTGCGAAGCTGCTGGCCGACTGGGGTGCCGGCCGAGATCTCACGCCGACTGAGCGTCGCGTGAGCGCACGTCTGGCATCACAACTGGCAGAGAACCACAGAGGGGACGAGGGCGCATGGTCCTTGCGGACTGTTCAGCGGATGCTCGGCACCGCGGTCGGCGAGTGGCCAGACGACGAACCGGAAGCCCCCGCGCCAGCCATACCGCAGGGCGGAGACGATGACGACGATGACGATCTCTTCGCCGCTTTCGTGTTCGGTGACGATGAGCTCATGGAGATGATGTGACCAGCGCGCAACCGCTCCGAGGGAGCTTCTCGACGTATGAGAGCTGGAGCCAGTTCACCGAGCGGGAGGCTCGGACGATCCCTGAACGACTCACGACGCCGCAGCTCGTTGGCCTGAGCGACAGCGCTCGAGCCGATTACAACCGGCGTCGTCGGGAATGGCACGCCAACATCGTCTTGCGGTCCGAACAGGTCGACCGTCTCCACCAGGATCTGTTGGACATCGTGGACAGCAACCAACAGGACTCGGACCGAGTGAAGAGTGCTGCGGCGATAGACGCGCCTCCGACGATGGGGAAGACGACCGCGCTGCGCATGTTCGGACGCGACTTTCACCGTAGGCGAGTCGCAGAAGCGGGCGAGTACCTCGACCCGGATACGCAGACGACGAAACACATTCCCGTGTGCCACGTCACACTGGCAGGCAAGCCGACGATCAAGGCGTTGCATCAGATGCTCCTGGGCTTCTACGCTCACCCGAGCGTTCGGAGCGAGCTCCGGCAGTCGTTGACTCTGTCACGTGATCTCGCCCGTGCGGCAGCCGACTGCATCGCCAGGCACGACACGCGGCTCGTCATCATCGACGACCTGCACTTCCTCAACATGAGGACCAACGACAGCGTCCAAGTCGCGAACCAACTCAAGTGGCTAGCCAACGAGTACGACGCCACTTTCGTCTTCGCTGGAGTTGCGTTACGAGAGAGCGGACTTCTCAAGGAGGGGCGATCGGGGGAGGATGCGGCGCTCGCGCAGACATTCCGGCGCGGGACGGTACTCGGCATGAACAGCTTCTCGCTGCAGACCCAGGCCGACAAACGCGAGTGGGCGAGGTTGATGGGCTCCTTGGGCAAAGCAGTCGTGCTCGCAAATGGTCACGATCGGATGATCCAGGAGCTGGCGACGTACATCTTCGTCCGCACAGGCGGCAACATCGGTTCGCTCATGGATCTCATCCGCCGCGGAACGACCAGGGCGATCCGCACCGGTCACGAGAAGATCGACCGCGCGCTCCTCGACACCATCCGGCTGGATGAAGGCGCCGAGTCCGGGCGCGCCGACCGTGAGAAGAAGTTCGATCGAAAGCTGAAGCGTGAACTGGACGACGGATCAACGGAAGAAGCTGCGTGATGACGGCAGAATTGCGTCGACTCCCGTTCGTCGTACGACCGCTCCCTGACGAGCCGTTCGGGTCCTGGTTCGAAACGATGGCGGCAACGCTGCGGACGACGTGCGGAGATCTCGCCCGCGCGCTCGGTCTGCGTGTGCTGGCACAAGGCCCGTTGGGAAGCACGTCGTGGTCCGTGCAGTTTGATGACCAGCATCTGGCCAACCTGGAACGGACCACAGGGCTGGCGCGCGAGGTCTTGCGCGCCACTACCCGCGAAGGTTTTGCGGCCAACGCCGTCCAGCTCGACCGGCGTGGGGCGATATCGCTCTTCAGCCCGATCAGCGGGGCATCCGGGCGGTACTGCCCAGACTGCTTGAGCGACTCGAACGGTCGTTGGCGACTGACGTGGCAGTTTCCGTTCGGGTTCGCGTGTGTGCGTCATCATCGGCTCCTCAACGACGTGTGCGCGGCATGCCGAGAGCCTCCCCACCGAACGGCACTTCCGCACCGTCTCGTGCCGACGCCAGGCGCGTGCCGCAATCCGATAGGGCACCTCGACAACGGACGGGTGAGACCCTGCGGCGCTGATCTTCGTGATGATCGCTCTGATGCGATGGATGCCGGCGCGGACGTGCTCGATGCACAGCGGCTGATCATGCGCGCACTATCGAAACCGCGTATTGCTGATGGGATCTGGTCCTCGGGCCCGCAGCCGGCAAGCCGTGTGCTCGGGGACCTTGATCTCCTCGCCAGTTTCCCCCGTCGTCACATGGCGGAACAGGGTTTGGGTGAACCCCGGACATCATCGGGCGGCGCCAGCGCGACTCATCGCGCGTCCGCCTATGCCGTCGCATGTCGGGCGGTACACGACACTGCCCTGCTCAACGAACTGCTCCGCGACAACGTCAACGTCAACACCTCTTACGACGGACTATCGCCGCAGATGCAGACCTGGATCGCATCTACGCGAGGTGCGAAACGTCGAGCCACGTTCGTCCTTCAAACGGGTTTCGATGGCGGAGACGCAGCGGCTCGCGCAGCCAAGATTCCCGCCCTTCTCTGGCGGGAGTGGACCGCCCGCCTTGCACCTCGACGCGTTGATCGCACCATTGCGGCGGCGGCACTGTCTGCAGCGGTCGTGTTGGCAGGGAGCAGGCTCACGCATGCCGCGAGCGTGGGTCTGCTCGATCGGGAGGCACCGAGTCGCCGAGTGACTAACGTGATGCGTTCGCTCGGCAGGAGCGGTGCGGAGATTGACACTCTGCCGACGCTTCTGCAGCTTGCTCAGTTCCTTGATGGCGCCGAGACGCCCATTGACTATGCCCGGCGACGTTCGCTCGACTACACGGAACTTCTGCTGCCAGAGGAGTGGGAGCGGATCGCTATCGCGCAGAATGTCCATTCCGGCTTTCCGCGAAGAGCTGTACTCGCTCGCGCATACGTGCACCGTCTGCTCAGCGGTGATCGAGTCCAACGCCTTCCGCAGCTGGATAGCGCAACGGAACTCGTCACCGACTCGGAGGTCGACGGATTCACACGGAGCGCGCCCGCTCGGGTGCTTTCCGCTCTTGAAGCAGTCGGGGCGTCGTATCTGGACCGCCTCGGCATCGAGGAGCCGGTGTCGTGGCATCCGAGCCCGAGCGAGCTTGGCTTAGAACCGTTCAAACCCCATTCAGCAGGTGACCGCGAATGGGTCGCGCGCCGTCCGGTGCGCGGTGCGAGTGGCGGTCCCGAGGACATCGCGATCAATACGGCACACGACGGGGGCCTCTCGATACGTGCCACCGCGGTCAAGCTCGGTCTCTCGCGTCAAACGGTCGCTCGGACTCGAGACGCGCACGGCATCCCCTCGAGACCGGGGCGCCAGCCGCGATTCCACGTAGACATTGAGTGGCTGCGCGAGCAGTACGAGACAGAACGACGGACCGCGGTGAGCATTGCTCGCGAGCTCGACTGCAGTCCGACGACGATCCGGAGGCATCTCCGCGCGGCGGGACTGACGCATGTCGCGACGTAGTCCGCGGACCGATATCGCGTGACCTTGCCGACGTCTTGCGGTCGACGGCACGACCTCCGGAAGATCGACGTATCGAAGCGACGAAGTGGACTACGCGAGAGTGCCCAGGGCTTGCTGACTCTTCGTCAGGCAGCGGACGCGATCGAGCAGATACTGCCATAGTGACAGTGTGACCGAAAAACGCCTCACTCTCGTCCGCGCCATCGCAACCAAGGTCCTCGGCGAGTACAACCACGAGATTGTCTTCCCTGCGGAGGACGACTTCATGATCGTCTACGGGCCCAACGGGGTCGGTAAAACAAAATTCTTGGAGATCATTCGAGCGCTATCGCAGCTCGACGGAGGCGCACTTCAAGCACTGCCTTTTGATACGGCAGCGCTCTACTACTCGGACGGAACGACGCTCCACGTCCGCGGGACCGATCTGCCTATGGTGGCGGTCAACGGAAAGTGGATCGCGCGACGGCTTCAGTTTGTGATCGAGAGAGCGGACGAAGTACCAGCGACGTGGGACTTTGAAGAGGACGAGTTCGAGTCGCACCTTGAAGCCTCCACAACTTGGCGGCGGTACGACGAGACCGGCGTGTGGGAAGACGCTCAGGATGGGGAGCTTGTTCACATCTCTGAGTTGAGGGACAGATTCGCGAACATCGACCGCCGTCAATTCCGATCCGAGCCGGGCAAGTCCATCCCGGAACTGTATCGTAGGCTGCGTGCTGCCACCCCCACCTATCTCATTGAAACGCAGCGGCTTCGGACTGCGTCGGTGCAGCGGAATCGATTCGGAGCACCGAGATCTCCGGGGTCTCGCCGAGTTGACTCGAAGATCGTGCAGTACGGCGCGCGAATGCAGGCGCTTCTCTCGAGCGCGCAGACAGAGCACTCAACTATCACCCAGCAGCTAGATCGAGACTTCCCCTTGCGAGTCCTTTCTGGGGTGAGCGCCGTGCCCCACGTCGACGAAGTTCGTCGACGCTACGAAGAACAAAATGACTTTCGAAGTCGTCTGGGACGGGTTGCCTCAGTGGATCTGTCGGATGAGCTTGAATTGCCTAATCGGGAGCTTGACGAGTGGGAGTTGCGTTTGCTGAACCTCTACCTCGACGACGCTCAGAAGAAGCTCGCTCCCTTTGCGGAATTGCTGCGCAAGGTCGAACTCCTTGAAGAGGTTGTGAACTCCCGTCTGCTCCGGAAGCGCCTAGCCATCACGGCGAAAGATGGGCTGTCGGTTCGGCACGAACACGATGACCGGCCTATCAGTCTTGACTCGCCGTCCTCGGGTGAGCAGCACGAGATCATTCTCATGTTCGATCTCCTGTTCAACGTGCCCGCTGGTGCCCTCGTGATGATTGACGAGCCGGAGATCTCTCTACATGTGGTGTGGCAACTCGCCTTCATTCCCGACGTGCAGAGGATCGCGGAGTTGGCTGACTTCCGGTTCATTGTCGCGACCCATTCACCGCAGATCATCAACGATGATTGGGACCGGGCAACGGCTCTCGGGCCGGAGGAGGTTCCCTTCGCATGAGGGGTGCCATAACGCCGACGACCATCTTCGGCACTGTCGCCATGGCGCGCCAGGGGTCAAGTTCCTTGATTCTCGTCGTTGAGGGCGACGACGATCACTTCATGATCAGGGATCACATCAACGTCAGTGATGTAGTCCTGATTGGCGGCAACGGGAGGGCAAAGGTTCTTGAAGCTGCCGCCAAAGCTGAGCGGCGCGGTGTTCGCGGAGTGCGATTCTTCGTGGACGCTGACTACGACCGATTCACCCAGCCGACGTCGTCCTATCCCTCCAACGTGGTCGTATCCAAGCACCACGACGCTATGGTCGACGTCGTGTTGATGAATCCGTCTGTTCTCGATCGCGTGATCGCGAGCTATGGCCGATCTGTTGAGCGGCGCGGAGGAAGTCTTGACGTCGCGGCTGTTCGTGCTGAGGCCATCACTCTTGCTGGAGCCGTTGCGCCTCTTCGAGTAGTGAACGAAAGAATGGGCCACAACCTTAACCTCAGGGACTTCCCGTTCGGCCGCCTTGCGTCGACTACGCCAACGGACGCAGAACTCGCGGCGCTTGCTGTAGAGCGGTCGGACACCGCTATAACGGCCGCACAGTTGGAAGTCGATATTGCGGGTCAGCGCTCGCACGTGGGGGCTGACATTGCCGTTCTTATCGGAGATCATGACCTATTTCGCGCACTGGCGAGAGTTCTTAGCGACCACGGCGTGAGCATTCGACCTGAATTCCTGTGGTCGGGATTCATGTCCGCTGTGAGTTGCCGGGAACTCTATCTGGTCGCTTGGTATCAGGAGTTGGTCGGCTGGGGGGCCGCGAACTCGCACAGCACCTTCAACTGTCAGCTCGTTGCCTAGGGCGTGTTGCCAAACACCTTCGGGTGCCGTGGGGGCGGGCCTGGGCCGTTTGTCGAGTGAGCTCGCGCAGCGCGGCTCGCGCATCACCGGAGTCGTCGTCGCCTGTGCCAGCCCGCTCGTCGCCACGGGTCGGGTATGACAGCATGGCGCGGATCGTGCCGAAGTTGTCGGGCGCAGGGTGATGCTGCGCCCGCCCACGGCGGACTGGCAGCGCCGCTCCGACACGTCCCCCACGGAGCCCCGGTTCGGAACCGCCACGCCGTCGCCTCCACGACCGTTCGCCGATCCGCCGGCGGCCGCCCCGTCGACTTCACCGGCTCTTCACGAATGACGGTGTAGTGCGGGTCTGAAGCCGCCGGCTTCGAGG
>CANSLE010000014.1 GCA_947647645.1 uncultured Microbacterium sp. | reverse complement strand
CGCGAGCGCGGCGATCGTGACGATCGCACCGAGCACGAGCGCGGCCTGCTCCCCCGCCGTGAGCACTCCCGTCTCCGCGCCGATCGTCGCGGCGGCGATCGGGACGCCGAGCTGGGCCGCCGCGATCACGGCCCACAGCGACTGCTGGCGCAGGAGCACGCCGACGAGGTGCGCGACCAGCGCGCCGAGCCCGAGAAGCAGCCCGAGGGCGAGGTAGGCCGGCGACTCGACCAGACTGCCGAGCGACAGCGAGGCCCCCAGCCACACGAAGTACAGCGGCGACAGAAGACCCTCCGTCACCGCGAACAGCTGCCGCGCGAGGCGCCGCGGCTCCCCCGCGCTCGCGACGGCGAGACCACCGGCGAAACCGGCCAGCAGCACCGAGACGTGCGACAGGGTGGCGAGCGCGCCGAGCCCGCAGACCAGGATGAGGCTGACGCGCAGCTCGATCGCGAGCTCGTGCGCGGCGCTCGTCTCGCGAAGCTGCTTCCACCGGTCTTCGCGATCCGCCCAGCGCAGTGCGAGTGCCAGCAGTACCGCCGCGGCGGCGATGCCGAGCGCACCGAGGGCGGCGACGGGGGCACGCTCCGGATCCATCGCCAGGGGCAGCGCGACGATGCAGGCCGTGTCGGCGATCGCGATCTGCGCGATGGTGGGCAGAAGCTGGGGGCCGCCGAGCCGCGTCTGCTGCACGGCGGGCAGTACGAGCGCCGCCGACGAGGACGCCATGACGACCGCGTAGACGGCGGCGTGTCCCGTGTCGAACACAGCGGCGAGAGCCCAACCGGCGAAGGCGGCGACGATCCCGACCGCGATGGCGCGGAGAGCGCCTCGACCGAGCGCCGGCCGCAGTCGGGCGTCGCGCAGGGGCACGTGCGTTCCCGCGACGAACATCGTGAGGCCGAAGCCGAGCGTCGCGAGGAAGCTGAACGTGGGGTCCGTCGTATCGACCAGCTGCAGGCCCGACGCGCCGATGATCATGCCCGCGACGAGCTCGCCGATCACGACCGGCACCCGCCATCGACTGCCGGCGGACAGGAGAGGACCGAGCAGCCCGACCGCGCCGATGAGCGCGAGCGTCTGCAGGTTCATGCGCTCACGCCGCGGGGGTCGCGTCGGGTCCGACGATGCGGCAGGGGATCTCGGTGTTCTCGTCGAGATACCAACTGGCACAGACGCGGTGATACCCGTCGGCGATCTGGGCAGGCAGACCGCGGGTGAGATCGCCGTGCACGATGAGTACCGGCGACAGCGACCTGCCGGCGCGCACCTTGTGGAGATCATCCGCGACGTGCGGATTGTCGGTCGGGAGCAGCGGCAGGTCCGCCGCGCGGAGGATGTCCTTCGCCTTCTTCACGACGGTCGCCCCCACGCGCAGCGCTTCGACCAGAGAACGGGCGCGGTCGGGGTCGGCGATGAGTCGGAGGTAGTCCTCCGCCGCGGGGAAGTCGTGCTCGTCGGGGTCTTCTTTCCAGATGGGCTCGGCCATGAGGACATTGTGCTCCGTCGCCGGCTCAGCCTGGGGCACCCCACGTCACGAGTCCTATACGACGGCGGCCTCGTCGAGCCGCACGGCGAAGTCGCCGAGCGCGGCGGGGGTCGGGAGATCCACCCAGAGGCGGATGCTGCCTGGACGCGAACCTGCACCGTTGATGATCGCGGCGCCGCCGATGCGATGCAGGAGCGGGGCGATGGATGAAGCCGCCTCGGGAGGCAGCGAGCCGACACCGCGCCCGTTGGACGACACCGTCACGGCGGTCGCATCGTGCCTCGTCGAGGAGACGTGGCGCATCACATAGGTCCGCGGCTCATCGCCCCGCCGCTCGCGGTCGTCGACGATGAAGTGCGTCTTCTCGAGGGCGACCCGCCGGGTCTCGAGCCCGCGGAGATCGGGCAGATCCTCGTGACGACTGACACGACCGGTCACGACGTGAAGCACTTCTTCCCACCACGCTGGCATGGCACCTTCCTCTCGGGTCGGTATGCCATCACCGCAGTGGAGCATGCCCCACCTTCTCACACGGGTCTGGGGAAGCGCTGACCGCACCCGGGCGATGGTCGCTGGACGATCCGACCCCGTGGCCGCAAAAGGCGCGTAGGGTCGGGGGCATGTGGACCGTACTCATCATCCTGCTCGTCGCCTGGGCGGTGCTGTCCATCGTCGGCTTCGCCTTCCCTGGCCTGCTGTGGCTCGCCGTGATCGGCATCGTGCTGTTCGTCGGAACGCTCGTGTTCGGCATCGTTCGCCAGCGTTCGCGCGGCACGCGCTCCTAGGGACGCGCTCGAAGCGCCGTCGGGGGCTCGGCCAGGCCTACCGACCGTGGCCGCCATCGTCGGCCCACTGACCGATCCGTTCCTCGCTCGGGGGCTCGGTCGCGAAGGAGACCGATGCGGCGAGTGCGACCACCGCTGCGGCGCGCTCACGCTCGCTCTCGGCGGTCTTCTCGTCGCGGAGCGCAGCCGCGTC
Organism: uncultured Microbacterium sp.; assembly: GCA_947647645.1. Taxonomy (GTDB): domain Bacteria; phylum Actinomycetota; class Actinomycetes; order Actinomycetales; family Microbacteriaceae; genus Microbacterium. Next base: position 15,976 of record CANSLE010000014.1, on the reverse strand, counting down.
GCGGCGTTCGTGCGCGCGATCGCTGATGGCGGCGAGCCGATCGGCGAGGACCGTGCCGAGGCCGTCGCGAAGCTCTTCGAGGGTGGTGTTCGCGATCTCGAGGCGGCGATCGGAGACCGTCAGCTCGACGGCGGGGTATCCGCTGCGGATCAGGATCTCGCGGGTCTCGTCACCGAGCAGCTCCACGATCTCCTCGCGCTGCGGTCGGCGGGTGAACACCGCCTCGACGGTGTAGCGAGCCGGAGCGTCCGCCGTCATCAGCGCCGACGGAAGCGAGCCCGCCAGCACCGATCCGAGGCCGAGGGTGGCGCTGTCGGAGGGGCTCTTCGTCGTGCTCTGTGTACTCATGACCTGACGGTACGCCCCGAAGATGTGCGCTTCACAGCTTCGGGACGCACCTCGAGGTCGATCAGGCGTCGGCGCGGGACGGCAGCACCCACCCCGCACGCGGGAAGTGGCAGGTGTAGCCGTTGGGGTAGCGCAGCAGGTAGTCCTGGTGCTCCGGCTCCGCCTCCCAGAACAGGCCCAGCGGCTCGATCGTGGTCACGGCCGGCGCCGGCCACAGTCCCGATGCATCGACGTCGGCGATGGTCTCGCGCGCGACGTGCTCCTGCTCGGGGCTGACCGGGAAGATCGCCGACCGGTAGCTCGTGCCGATGTCGTTGCCCTGGCGGTTCAGCGTCGACGGATCGTGGATCTGGAAGAAGAACGCCAGGATGTCGCGGTAGCTCGTCGCGTTCGGGTCGAACACGATCTCGACGGCCTCGGCATGGCCGGGGTGGTGGCGGTAGGTCGCATGGTCGTTCTGTCCGCCGGTATATCCGACCCGGGTGCTGATGACCCCCGGCTGGCGGCGGATCAGGTCCTCCATGCCCCAGAAGCACCCGCCCGCGAGGACCGCGGTCTCGGTGCCGGTGGGCTGGTTGACGGCGCCGGTGTCGCTCGGTCCGCTGGTCATGCTGCATCCTCCTCGGAAGTGGGGCTGTCGGGGGCGGGGAAAAGGTCGAGATACTCACCGTAGCCCTGGGCGGCGAGCTCTTCGACGGGGACGAACCTCAGCGCGGCCGAGTTCATGCAGTAGCGCATGCCACCCTCGGCGCGAGGGCCGTCGTCGAACACGTGACCGAGGTGACTCCCGGCGCCCGCCGAGCGCACCTCGGTGCGCGTCATCCAGAGCGTGCGGTCGGTCTTCGTGACCACGGCATCCGGCTGGATGGGGCGGGTGAAGCTCGGCCACCCGGTGCCGCTGTCGAACTTGTCGGTCGATGAGAACAGGGGCTGGCCCGAGACGACGTCGACGTAGATGCCGTCGTCGTGCAGGTCCCAGTAGGCGTTGCGGAACGGGGGCTCGGTGCCCTCGTCCTGCGTCACGGCGTACTGCTGCTCGGTAAGGCGGCCGAGCGCCTCGGAGGTCTTGCGGTAGTCCTTCGACATGATGTCCCCTCTGCGACACCACTGGCTGCGGCGTCACCTGATCAAACAGAGGATGCGCCCGATTTGGTCCCGCCAGGCTGGATGCCGGCTGTGAGTTCCGGTGGACGCAGGTCAGCGCCAAGACGCGATCTGGCAGAAATGCGACGAGGCTCGGCGGCCCCGGTATGCGGCCCCGACCTGCCTGCCACGAGACTGGGAACATGCGCCTCACCGACGTCCGCGCGCCCGACACCCTCGCGGCGCGAGGAGCCCTCGAGCTCGCCCGCCAGTACCAGTCGCCCGCGATCACGGCCCACGCCCTGCGCTCCTGGCTCTGGGCCGAAGCGTTCGCGCGCGTCGACGGCATCGCCGAGGTGGACCACGAGCTGCTCTACGTCGCGGCGGTGCTGCACGACATCGGCACGGTGGCCGAGTTCGACAACCACACCGTCTCGTACGAGCACGCCGGCGGCCACGTGGGCGTCGCGCTCACCGCGGGGGCCGGCTGGCTCGCCGAGCGACGCACCCGGGTGCTCGAGGTCATCGTGCGGCACAACTGGCCACGGGTCGACCCGGCGATGGATGCCGAGGGCTATCTCCTCGACGTCGCCACGGGCCTCGACATCTCCGGTGCGCGGTCCGACGCCCTTCCGGGGTCGTTCGTGCGCGAGGTGCTCGCGGTGTACCCCCGCGGGCGATTGGCGGCGGAGTTCGGTGCGTGCGTCGCGGACCAAGCCGCGCGCAAGCCCGACACGGCCGCCCGGCGTCTGGTTGACGACGGCATCGTCGCCAAGCTCGCCGCCAACCCGCTGGAACGGATGTAGCCGCCGGCGAGCGCGCTCGGCATCCTTCCAACCCTGATATCGTTCTGTTATCAGAACGATTGGATGAACGATGGACGACTCCCTCGCCATGCGCCTGCGGCGCGCGCGGGCAGAGCGGGGGCTGTCGCTGTCGGAGCTGTCGCGCCGCAGCGGTATCGGCAAAGGCACCGTCTCGGAGCTCGAGAACGGTCTGCGCGGCGCGCGGCTGGACACCCTCTTCGCCCTGTCCACGGCACTGCGGATCCCGCTCGGCGCCCTGATTCCGAATCATGCCGGCGAGGCACCCCGGACCGTGTCGGGCGCCTCCGTGACCGCGATCCCCCTCGCGACCTGGACGAGCGGAACGACCATGATCGAGGCGTACCGGGCGACCGTGACGACGCAGAGACAGCGCTCAGAGCCGCACCACACGGGCGTGGAGGAGACCGTCACCGTGGTCGCGGGCCGCGTGCGCGTCGGCGTCGACGGCGACGAACGCGATCTCGCCGCCGGGGAGAGCCTCCGGTATCGCGGCGACGCCGCGCACACCTTCGTCGCGCTCGGCGCGGACGCCGAGGTGATCCTCCTGATGCACTACCCGTCCACCGAACCAGAAGGGCACGACCGATGACCGAGCACCCACCGCTGCCGGAGCGCAGCCGCATCGTCCAGCAGCACCTCGACGACGCCGGCCTGACGGGCCGCGTGCGGGAGCTGCCCGATTCCACTCGCACCGCCGCGGATGCCGCGTCCGCGCTGGGCTGCGAAGTCGGAGCGATCGCGAGCAGCCTCCTCTTCCTCGCCGACGACACCCCGGTCCTCGTGATGACCAGCGGCCGTCACCGCGTCGACACCGACCTGCTCGCACCGCAGCTGGGCGCCGCATCGGTCGCGATGGCGTCCGCGAAGCTCGTGCGGGACGTCACCGGGCAGGCGATCGGCGGCGTCTCCCCCGTGGGTCACCCGTCCCCGATCCGCACCGTCGTCGACGTCGCGCTTCGGGACTACGATCCCGTCTGGGCCGCCGGCGGCACACCGCGCACAGTGTTCCCGTTGACGTTCGACGACCTGGTCACGATCACCCACGGCATCCCCGTCCGCGTCGCCGCGGACTGATCGCACTCGGCTCTCATCCGACGCCTGCCTGAGGGCGCCGAGGTGGGGGCACGTCGACTCGCCGTCCGGTGGGGGCGGCGTCGTCGTCGCGGTCCTCACCGACCAGAAGCGTGCCCACCAGACCGATCAGCGTGCGCTGATCGGCGGCACCGAGGTGTCGCAACAGGTGCGACATCCGCGCCTCGAAATCGGCCTCGCCCAGGGCAGCGCGAGCGCGTCCCCCCTCCGTCAGGCGCACATGCACCGCGCGACCGTCGAGGGGAGAGCGGAACCGCTCGACGAGCCCTCGCTTCTCCGCGCGGTGGACGAGGCCGCTGATGCTCGACTTGTCGAGCCCGAGACGCGTGCCGAGCTCGCTCATGAGCGGAGTGCGGTCTCGCAGGATGCCCAGCATCCGCACCTGCACCGCCGAGAGCCCCTGCCTGCTCGCACATTCCTCGAGGGCGCGCTGGACGTGGAAAGACAGCTGCGCGAGCGCATCGGCCGGCGACAGGGTGACGGAAACCATGCGCACCACCCTATCGAAATAGTTCGCGCCGCGTACTATAGTAGTTCGCGACACGAACTATAGGAGGTCTCCCGTGCCCATCACCCGCGCCGCCGTCGTCACCGACTTCTCCGCGCCGCCTCGCTACGAGCCGTTCACGCTGCCCGCGCCGCACGGCGGCGAGGAACTGATCGAGGTCCTCGCCACGGGGCTGCACCAGCGCGTCCGGTCGGGAGCGCGCGGGACGCACTACACCAGCACGCGAAGGCTTCCGCTGATTCCCGGCATCGACGGCGTGGGCCGACGCCCCGACGGATCCCTCGTGTACTTCGCCGTGGACGACGATCAGTACGGCTCGATGGCGACGCGGGCCGTCGTTGACCCGCGTCGGACGGTCCCCCTCCCCGCCGGCGTCGACATCGCGAAGATCGCCGCCGCGATGAACCCGGCGATGTCGTCGTGGGTGGCGCTCCGCCGCCGCGTCGAGCTCGCCCCCGGGGCTTGCGTCCTCATCCTCGGAGCGACGGGGAACGCCGGGACGATGGCGGTGCACATCGCGCGCCTGCTCGGCGCCGCGCACATCGTGGCCGCGGGCCGGGACCGGCAGCGGCTGGCGGCACTGGAGCGGGTGGCCGACCGCGTGATCTCGCTGGCCGACGACCCGGAGCAGAGCGCCGCCGCTCTGGCGGCCGACGCCGCGGATGCCGACGTCGTGCTCGACTATCTCTGGGGAGCCCCGACCGAGCACGCCATCATGGCCCTCCTGATCGCACGCGCCGACCGCAGCCGCCCGATCGACTGGGTCGAGATCGGTTCGGTCGCCGGACCGACCATCGCCCTGCCGTCGGCCGCGCTGCGTTCCGCGCACCTCCGACTCATCGGGAGCGGGCAGGGCTCGATCGGGGCGCGCGAGTACCTCGGCGAGCTGCCGGCACTCGTCGATGCGATCGACGACGGACGCATCCCGGTGACAACGCGCACCGCGCCGGGGGCCGACGTCGAGCGCGTCTGGGACGCGCCCTAAGAGTCCGGTATGCTCCTGGTGCACACCCCATACCCCCCCCCCCCGGTCAGAGAGGGCCGGGACGCTCGATTCCGGCGATGAGGACGCGGATCGAGAAGTCACGTCGGGCGCGCTCGTCGGGGCCGGTGAGTAGCGCTGCGGACCGCGCGACGCGGGGGAAGCGCTCGGGATCGGCCTTCTCGTACGCACGACGAACGTGCTCTCGCTCACCGTCACCTCGTCGCGAGTCATGGCGCACCGTCCGCTCGATCGCCGTCGCTGCGGCGAACTGCGCGATCAGGTCCACGGCCAACGCGGCGCGATCGTCGGCGATCCCCCCCGACGCCATGAGAGCGAGCTCGTGCTCGGCCAGTCGCAGGGCGCCGGGCAGGGTGGGAATCGTGCCCAGCGCGACGGCGCCGAGACCGGGGTAGCGCTCGAGGGCCGCGATGGTGTTGATGATCGTCGCGGCCAGCGCATCCCGCCACCGTGCGGGCTCGGCATCCACGAGTTCCACGTCGGCGTAGACGGCATCGAGCACGTTGTCGAGGAGGACATCGCGGCCTTCGAAGTAGGCGTAGAGCGAGGCCGGGCCGGTCTCGACCTGCTCGGCGACGTGCCGCAGCGAGACCGCGTCGACACCGCGCTCGCGGATCAGCGCCATTGCCGCCTCGAGGATCGAACGGCGAGACAGCGGCGCCTTGGCGGGGCGGGCGCGCCGGGACACCGGCTCCGGGGTGGGCGTCATGTGGCGATCGTAGCACTTGACGCGACCATCGTTCGTGACGAATACTGTTCGCGAACACTGTTCGTTAAAAGGAGGAATCCATGTCTGTACTCGTCGTGGGCGCCAGCGGCGCAGTGGGCGGAGCCGTCGTCGCGGGGCTGCGGGAGCGGGGCGAAGACGTGCGCGCGACCAGCCGCACGCCCGAGAAGCTGTCACTGCCGGACCCGGTGCGCGTGTTCGCCGCGGATCTGAACGACCCCGCGGGGTTCTCGCCGGCGCTGCAGTGCGTCGACCGACTGTTCCTGTATGCGGATCTCGCGGAGCCGGAGGCCCTGCTCGACGTCGTCGCCGCGGCGGGCGTGCGGCATGTGGTGCTGCTCTCATCCTCGTCGGTGACGTCTCCCGGGGCCGCGGAGGACTTCAACGGGTCGCGCTTCCTGCGGGTCGAGCGCGCCGTCGAGGACTCGGGCCTGGCCTACACGTTCCTGCGCCCGGGCGGCTTCGCCAGCAACGCGGCGCGCTGGAGTTGGGGCATCAGGGCCGACGGCGCCGTGGCGCTGCCGTATCCGGAGGCGGTGCAGGCGCCCATCCATGAACGAGACATCGCCGACGTCGCGGTCGTCGCGCTCACGGGCACGTCTCTGATCGGCCAGAAGCCCGTGCTCACCGGCCCCGAGCGACTGACGCTGCGTGAGCAGGTGTCCACGATCGGCGAGGTCATCGGGCGGCGGTTGTCTGTGATCGAACAGTCCGAGGCCGAGTCTGCCGCGATGCTCGCGCAGCACGTCCCCGACGTGTGGGTACGCCAGATCATCACGGACTGGCGGGAGGCGGTGGGGGCGACACCGCTCGTCTCCGACGAGTACGCCCTGATCACCGGTCGCCCCGCACGGACGTTCCGGGCCTGGGTGGCCGACAACATCGACCTGTTCCGCTGAGGCGGCTCCGCGTCACCGAGGATCGGGGGCGCTCAGGAACGGAAGCCTGCCTTGAGAGCGTCGAGGTGGGCGCGACTCTCCCGGGCCGCCACCTCCGGCATCCGGTCGGCGATCGCGTCGACCACGACGGCGTGCGCGTCCTGATCAGCGCTCGCCTCGGGCGCGGGACGGATGCGGAGCATGTCGACCATCGCGCGGCGCACCCGCGGCACGAACCCGTCGAAGAGCTCGGTCAGCACCTCGTTGTGGGCGGCGACCACGATCGACCGATGCAACGCCATGTCGGCATCGACGTGCTCTTCCACGGTCTGCCCAGGGATCGTGCGCACGTCCAGCGCCCGCCGCATCGCGCGGAGGTCGGACGGCGCGCGGCGCGCGGCGGCGAGGGTCGCGGCCTCGACCTCGATCGCGGTGCGGGCCTCGATCACGGCGACGATGTCGGCATGGCGCAGCATCTGCTCCCAGTCCTCGGGGGCGTCCAGCGCCGTCACATACACGCCCGACCCCTGACGGGAGTCGAGGATGCCGCGGCCGGCGAGCTGGCGAATCGCCTCTCGCACCGTGGACCGACCGACGCCGAGCTGCGGCGCCAGGGTCGTCTCGCCGGGCAGCCGCGCGCCGAGCGCCCACTCCCCCGATCGGATCCGTGCAAGGAGCACGTCGGCCGCTTGATCGGCCAGCGGCACACGTTTGAGCTGAGTCATCGCCATCTCCTCTACTTGTCTGAGGACCTGTGTTACAGTCTACCCGTGCTCACCGTCACCCTCCTTCTTCTTCGCCGCCACGGCGGGGCGTAGCCAGACCGGCTCCCCGTCGTGGAGCCGAATGCTGCGCCGGTCTGCAACCCTCCAGACCTGTGAAGGAAATCCGACATGATCACGTCCGCGCCCTCGTGGAACCGGCAGCGCCCCTCCGGCATGCCCTCGCACCGTTACACCGACGTCTACTCGCGCGTCGAGGTGCCCCTCGCCGACGCCGAACGACGGTGGCCCACCCGGCGGATCACCGAGGCGCCGCTGTGGGTTCCCGTCGATCTCCGTGACGGCAACCAGGCGTTGTCCGAGCCGATGGACCCCGCCCGCAAGCGCCGCTTCTTCGAGCTGATGGTCCGGATGGGCTATACCGAGATCGAGGTCGGCTACCCGTCGGCGTCTCAGACGGACTACGACTTCGTCCGCTTGATCGCCGACACCGACATCGCGCCCGACGACGTCACGATCGTCGTGTTCACACCGGCCCGCCGCGACCTGATCGAGCGGACAGTGGAGTCGATCCGCGGCATCCGCAACGAGGTCGTGATCCACATGTACACCGCCACCGCCCCCACGTGGCGCGACACGGTGCTCGGCAAAGACCGTGATGAGTTGCGGGAGCTGATCCTCGCCGGGGGCAGGGACCTGCTCGAGCTCGCCGGGCACCTGCCGAACGTGCGGTTCGAGTTCAGTCCCGAGGTGTTCACCCTCACCGAGCCCGACTACGTGATCGAGATCTGCGACGCGATGACCGCGCTGTGGGATGCGAGACCCGAACGCCCCGTCGTCCTGAACCTCCCCGCAACGGTCGAGATCGCCACGCCGAACGTGTACGCCGACCAGATCGAGTACATGCACACCCATCTGGCCCGGCGCGACGGCGTCATCCTCTCCGTGCATCCGCACAACGACCGCGGTACCGGCATCGCCTGTGCGGAGCTCGCCGTCCTCGCCGGCGCTCAGCGCATCGAGGGCTGCATCTTCGGCAACGGCGAGCGCACCGGCAACGTCGACATCGCGACCCTCGCCCTCAACCTGCACGCCCAGGGCGTCGATCCGATGATCGATTTCTCCGACATCGACGAGGTCCGCCGCACCGTCGAATACTGCAACCGCATCGACGTACACCCCCGCCATCCGTATGTCGGCGACCTCGTGCACACCGCGTTCAGCGGGACTCATCAAGACGCCATCAAGAAGGGCTTCGCCGAGCATCGCGCCCGGGCTGTGTCCGAAGGGCGCGACGAGAGCGAGAGCGCCTGGCGCGTCCCCTACCTCCCCATCGACCCCGCCGACATCGGCCGCAGCTACGACGCCGTCATCCGCGTGAACTCCCAGTCCGGCAAAGGCGGCATCGCCTACCTGCTCGAGACCGCGTACGGCCTCGAGCTGCCGCGCAGGCTCCAGATCGACCTGGCACGCCGCGTGCAGCGGCACACGGACGCGACCGGAGACGAGACGACGGCCGCCGAGCTGTGGCGCATCTTCGAGGGCTCCTACCTCGCGCCGTCGGGCAGCGCCGATCCCGAGCTCGTCTCCTGCGTCACGGCGGGCACGTCCACGACCATCGCCGTGCGGGTGGAGGGCATCACCCATACCCGGACGTACGACGAGTACGGTCCCGTAGAGGCGCTCACCGATGCCCTGGCTCGCGTCGGACATCCCGTCGACATCCTGAGCCTGCATCAGACGAGCCTCCAGGGCGGCAGCGCCAGCGAGGCCATCACACTCATCGAGCATCGCACCGCGGCGGGCGCCGCATGGGCGGCAGGGAGAAGCCGATCGGTGCTCACGGCGACGATGGATGCCGTGGTGCGCGCTGCCGCGCGGTTCGACCAGCAACAAGTGAACAGTGTTCGAATTGAGGCGCTATGATCGAACTCGTCGCACTTAGGGTGCCCTAAGTCGCACGATCCGCCCACTCTCGAGCACGAGGTGACGATGTCTCCCACCCTGACCACACGTCCCTTCCACGTCGGCCTGAACGCCGAGCAGGTGATCGATGAGGCTGCCGCGCTCACGCGCGCATCCCATCTGCTCGCCTGGTCGATCCGCGACCTCGCCGGCGCCCTCGAGGTCTCGCCGTCGGTCGTCTACCACCACGTCGGAGGGAAGGACGCGCTCTGCCGTGCCGTCGCCGAACGCGTCATCGGGTCGCTCGTCGTCCCGGATGCCGCCGGCACGCCGTGGGACGACTGGTTCCGCACGATGCTGCGGACCCAGGGACCGCGTATCGCCGACTACCCCGGCGTCGCGAAATGGATGATGATGCACGGACCGACGATCCCCTCGGCATCCACGATCCTGGAACGTGGCATGACCTTGCTGTCCGACGCGGGCTTCGGCAGACGAACGCCCGCGGCCTACGCCATATTGCTGAACACCGCGATGACGACGATCTCCACCGCCGACGACCGTCGTCAGCACGAGGAGGACGGCCCGCGCGACCACGCGACCATGATGGTCGAATTCGCGAGCCTCCACGCCGCCTCCCCCGCGGTCCGCGCGATGGGAGAGGATTTCATCGGCGCGTTCGCCGCGGGCGGCGACACCGCCGAAGGGATGCGATGGTCGTACTACGACTTCGCCATCGACACCGTCATCGCCGGGCTCGCCAGCTGGCTGACGGCCGCCCCTGCATCCCCCGCCGTCACGTCGAACAGGCCCGTCGCATGAGACCCGACACGTCCCCCCTGGCCATGACGGCCACTGCGCGTCCGCAGATCCCGCTGCTGCTCGGATCGGTGTTCTTGATCTACCTCGGTCAGATGACTCTGAATCCGATCATCGCCCCGCTCTCGCGTGAGGTGGGACTGGCGGAATGGCAGGTGGGTGTCACCATCTCCACCGCTGCGATCATGGTCGTGCTCACGAGTCAGTTCTGGGGACGACGCTCGCAGTCCTGGGGACGCAAGCCCGTCCTGCTGGCCGCGTTCGCCCTCGCGGTCGTGGCAACGGCGCTGTTCGCAGTGACTGCCTGGCTCGGGATGCAGGGTGTCGTCACCGGCGTCCTGCTCTTCGTGATGTTCGTGGCGCTGCGCGGCGTCGCCTTCGGCACGGCCATCGCCGCGGTGCCACCCACTGCACAGGCCTACATCGCCGACGTGACGGTCGATGAGGCGGCGCGCGTCAAGGGCATGGCAGGCGTCGGCGCGGTGCAGGGCATCGCCATGATCGCCGGCTCGGTGCTCGGCGGCATCCTCGCCGGGCTCGGCCTGCTCAGCCCACTGATCGCGGTGCCAGTCCTGCTCCTCGGAGCACTTCTCCTCCTGGGACTGCGCCTGCGCCGCGAGCCGCAGATCTCGCTCATCGCCCGCCCGACGCACGTGCGTGCACTCGACCCGCGGGTGTGGCCTTTTCTCGTCGCGGGCTTCGGCATGCTGACCGCACTCGGCTTCATCCAGGTGATCACGGGCTTCATCGTGCAGGACCGGCTGGGCCTCGATAGCCGCATGGCGGGCGTGGTGACCGGGGGCGCCCTGGTGGCCGCAGGTCTCGGAATGGTGCTCGCCCAGGCCGTCATCGTCCCCCGCAGCGGCTGGACGCCGCCGACACTGCTGCGCATCGGATCGCTCGTCGGGGTGGCCGGCTTCGCCCTCCTCGTCATCGATCTCGGGCCGGTTCCGCTCTTCGTCGCGATCCTGCTGATCGGACTCGGCCTCGGCATCGCGATGCCCGGCTACACCGCGGGCCCATCGCTGCTGATGCACCGCGAGGAACAGGGCGGTCTCGCCGGGCTCATCGGTGCCACGAACGGCCTGACCTTCGTCGTCGCTCCGACGCTCGCGACCGCTCTCTACGGCATCGCGCCGGCGCTTCCCGTCGCCCTCGGCGGCACCGCCATGGCGCTCGTCGCGGTCTTCGTTCTCGTGCATCCGCGATTCCGCGAGGTCATCGACTGAGCGCCGGCCGCGCCCCGTGATACGACCCTCACCGGGGTCGAGGGAGGCCGCTGCCGGTCTCCCCCACCAGCCCCAGCTCTCGCAGGCGAGGCATGACGACATCGCACACCAGCTCCACCGATCGCCACGACCCGACCGGGAAGGCGATGAATCCGTCGATCGCCCGAGCGCGGGCGCGCGCGACGACGGATGCGACGGCATCGGCGGGGGTGCCGACCACCGACCAGTGCGGGCCGACCGACCGCTGCCCCGGTGCGTAGGTGGCGCGCGCGATCTCTGCGGCTTCTTCGCGCGTGTCGGCGAGGAGCAGGCTGAGGCCGGGGAGAAAGAGCGGGAGATGAGGGCGGCCGACCGCAACGGCCTCATCCTGGATGCGCTCGCGCTGCGCAAAGCTCTCCGTCATCTCGACGGCCGCGCCGAAGACGGCATCCGCCCGCCGGGCCGCGAGCGACACCGTGGCAGCACCGCCACCGGCCACCATCAGGGGAAGCGGCTCCGGGGTGACCGCCGGCAGCGGCAGCGGGCCCGCGACACGGAAACTCCCTCCTTCATGATCGATGCCGTGGACCAGGTCGAGATCGACCAGGGTCCCGCTCTCACGGTCTGCGACCATGGCGGTGGCGGGGAATCCCGCGCGCAATCGCTCGACCACGTCGATGAGCTCCTCGGCGCGATGCCAGCGCGCGGCCGAGTCCGGAAGCCGGGAGACCGAGAACTGTTCATCCCCCGAGCGGGAGGTCACGACGTTCCATCCCACTCTTCCGGGCGCGAGGTGCTCCAACGAGACGAGCTGCCGGGCGACGGGGTACGGCTCCGTGAACGTCGCCGAGACGGTGACGACGAGGGTGATCCGGCTCGTGGCGCCCGCCAGCTGGGCCGCCTGCACGATCGGGTCGAGTCCCATGTGCGCGGGGTCGCCACCGATCGTCTCCCGCGGCAGCGTCAGCGCGTCGGGACGGAAGCAGAGGTCGAAGCCGGCCCGCTCCGCGTGGACGACCGCTTGGACGATCGGCTCCCCCGACAGCAGATGCTCGACACGCGAATCGGCGCGGCGCCATGCCGCGGCCCGCATCCACGTGGGCGCCGCCGAGAATCCGGTCACGAGGGTCATGCGATCGCCTTCTCGTCCGCAGATGCCAGCGGCGCGATGGGGACGACCATCGGCGTACCCGTCACAGGGTGAGGGACCACCATCGCCTCGAGGCCGAAGGCCTCCGCGATCAGACCCTCCGACATCACCTCGTCCGGCGATCCCGCGTCGATGACGCGTCCCTCCCTCATCACGACGAGGTGATCGGCGTACCGACAGGCCTGATCGAGATCGTGCAGCACGAGCGCGACGGTGCGTCCCTGCTCGCGGTTGAGTCTCCGACACAGTTCGAGCACCTCGAGCTGGTGGACGACGTCGAGATAGGTCGTCGGCTCGTCGAGCAGCATCACGGGCGTCTCCTGCGCCAAGAGCATCGCGATCCACGCGCGCTGGCGCTGCCCTCCGGACAGCTCGTCGATCGGCCGATCGGCGAGCGCGGAGACCCCGGTCGCGCGCAGCGCGTCGTTCACGGCGTCGGCATCCGCGGGAGACCACTGCTGCAGCAGGCGCTGATGCGGGTAGCGACCCCGCGCGACGAGCTCGGCGACCGTCACGCCGCCCGGAGCGGACGCCGCCTGCGGAAGGAAGCCGACCCGCCGCGCGAGCGCTTTGGGAGCGAAGCCGCGCACGTCCTCGCCTCCCAGCAGCACCCGCCCCGCGCTCGGTGAGAGGAGCCGCGCAAGGCCCCGCAGGAGCGTCGACTTGCCGCACGCGTTCGCTCCGATGATCACGGTGATCTTCCCCTCGGGGATCGCGACCGCGAGGTCGTCCACGACGGTGCGGTCCGCATACCGGAGCGTCAACCCCTCGGCCACGAGCGCGTTCGACGTCATCGCCATCCCTTTCCGTCGGCCGAGCCGCGGCTCGGCATCAGCAGCCATAACAGGTACAGGCCCCCGACGACGCCCGTCATCCGCCCGATCGGGACGGCGAAGGTGACCGGCAGCACTTGCGTCACGAGGTCGGCGCAGACCAGCAACACGGCGCCCATCGCGGCCGACCCCACCGTAGGAGGGGCGCCGGTGCGCAGAAGCCGTCGAGCCAGCTGCGGGGCGGCGAGGGCGATGAAGGCGATCGGGCCGACCGCGGCGGTGGCCAGCGCCGCCAGCACCACCGCGCACACCATGAGCGCGAGCCGCGTGCGGTCCACGCGCACACCGAGCTGTCGGGCGAGGTCGTCGCCGAGCTCCATGAGGTGTGCACGTCGCGACAGCACCAACACGATCGGCAGCACGAGGATCACTCCCGCCAGCACCGGGAGCGCATGTCCCCACTGCCGGGCGTCGAGCGAGCCCGAGAGCCAGAGATTGGCCTGACTCGATGCGTCGATCGCGCCGCGCACGAGCAGGAGCCCGTTCACTGCCGAGGCGATGGCGCCCACGCCGATTCCCACGAGGATCAGCTGACGACCCGGCACTGCCCCGCCCCGATGCGCGAACAGCAGCACGATTCCGGCCGTGATCACCCCGCCGACGATCGTGCCTGCGGCCACCTGGGTCGGAGCGGCGCCGAAGAGCACGATCTGGACGAGGGCGCCGGTCGCGGCCCCCGTGGTGAAACCGATCACATCCGGCGAGCCGAGCGCGTTTCGGGCGAGAGCCTGGAAGATCGCGCCCGAGACGCCCAGCGCGGCCCCCGCTCCCACCGCGCTCAGCACGCGAGGCAGCCGGATCCCCTGTACGACCCGCACGACCATCGGATCGTCCGAGGTGCCGAAGAGCCCGGCAGGGACCGCGGTCAACGGCACGGGGAAGGTGCCCACGGTCATCGCCACGACGCCGGCCGACAGCGCCACGAGCACGAGCGCCACGGTGACGAGAACCGAGCGGGGCCGCACGAGGACCACCACTCGCCCGACGCGCAAGGCACGCCGGGCGCCCGGTGCCCGCGTCGCTGTGATCCCGCTCACAGCAGCGCCAGTCGCCGACGCCGCACCAGGGCGACGAAGAAGGGTCCGCCCAAGAGCGCGACCATGATGCCCACGCCCACCTCGCCCGGGGGCGCCACCACACGTCCGAGCACATCGGCGATCAGCACGAGCGACGCGCCGAGCGCCATCGCGACGGGCAGTGTGCGGCTGTGCCGGGAGCCGACCATCAGGCGCGCGATGTGCGGCGCGGTCAAGCCGACGAAGGCGATCGGCCCCGCCGCGGCCGTCGCGGCACCGGAGAGCAGCACGACGGCCGCGCCGGCAACCGCCCAGACGACGGCAGGACGCGCGCCGATCGCGCGGGATGTCTCACTTCCGAGCGCCGCGGCATCCAGGGCACGGGACAGCGACAGCGACAGGAGGATGCCGAGCCCGATCAGGAGGGCCGCCGGAGGGAGCACATCGAGGTCCCGTCCCGCCAAGGACCCGACGGCCCACGCGCGATAACGGTCGAAGATCTGGTCGTCGCCGTTGACGATCACGATCTGGGCGACGGCACCCAGCACGACGGAGAGGGCAGCGCCGGCCAGCACGAGCCGCACGGGATCGGAGCCTCGGCGCACCCCGCCGAGGAGCATCACGAGGAGCCCGGCGATGGTCGCACCCGCCAGCGCCGCACCGAAGTAGGCGATCGGCGCGACGATGCCGACCGCGGCGATGGCCACCGCGACGGCGACGGCGGCACCGGCGCTCACCCCCAGCAATCCCGGCTCGGCGATCGGGTTCCGGGTGAGCGACTGCATCACCACCCCCGCGGCACCGAGCCCCCCGCCGACGAGCACGGCGAGCGCCGCGCGGGGAAGACGCCGGTTCAGCAGGAGCAGGTGGGCATCATCCGCCGGGTCGAAGGCGGTCAGCGCCTGCCAGAGGTCCAGAGGAGACAGCATGCGGGTGCCCACGACCGAGCTGAGCACCACGAGCACGGTGATGCCGATACACGCGGTCGCCGAGAAGAAGAGGAGCCGGCGGCGCGATCGACGCCCGGCGGAGGGGGACGTCGCCGCGGCAGGCGGTGATGCGATGAGCACAGTCATGATGGCCTGGGACGCCCGCCCTCTGCGTCAGAGGGCGGGCGCGACGTCTCAGGAGAAGAGAGCCTTCACGTGGTCCACGATCTCGCGGGAACTGTATGGATCCATCCGGAAGGAGTTCTTTCCGAGGCCGTAGACCTGACGGGCCGCGACCGAGGGCACGTTGGCCAGCACGGGGTCTGTGGCGAACGCCTGCGCCTTCTTGTCGTCGGCCGAGAGGATGAAGGTCGTGCGGCTGGTCAGCTTCAGCAGGTTCTCATACGTCGTCCAGACGAAGTCGGAGCGCTGCTGCGTCTGCGTGTGCCACGACCGATCGGGGTCTTCCACTCGGAATCCGAGCGACGTCAGCAGATCGGCATGAGGACCGCCGACGCGAGCGATCGGGTTGTCCTGGCCGGGCCCGTTGAACGAGATGATGTTCGCCGTGCCCTCGGGCACCGTGATCGCCGCGGCGGTGGCGCTCACGACGGCGTCGAAGTCGTCGACAGCCTTCTTGGCCTGGGACTCGAGCCCCGTCGCCTGGCCGAGCTCGCCCGCGAGGGCCTGCCAGGTCTGCCCGCCGTAGTCGACGACGATCGTCGGAGCGATGGACCTCAGGTCCCCGACGTTGCCGGTCAGGGCATCGCGTCCACTCGTGGCCACGACGATCAGGTCTGGAGCCTGCGCGATCACCGCTTCGAGGTTGAACTCACCGACGCTCCAGAGGTTGGCCACTCCGCGCTCCTTGGCGACGCCAGCCCACTGATCGAACCAGACGCCCCCGAGCTGGGAACCGCTCCCCACG
>CANSLE010000013.1 GCA_947647645.1 uncultured Microbacterium sp. | reverse complement strand
TGGGCGGCGATGGCCGCCGCGGTGTTCCGCACCCGGGATGGCCGACCCGCCTGGCAGCCTGCGGAAGGGGTGGATGCCGCGATCGCTCTGGCGGCGTCGACGCGGGGCGGTTCGCTGTCGGGCTCGGCGCAGTTCCCGGGCGACACGGCGGACCTCGCGATCGTCGACCGCGACCCGCTCGCCGCGTCGGAGCCGCACCTGCGGGCGACCGTCGTGCGGGCGACGATGATCGCAGGTCGACTCACGCACATCGGGTGAGAGCGCCGCTTCCCACGACGAAAGCCCCGGGCGTCAGGCTCGGGGCTTTCGTGTACGTCGAGGCGCGTTTACGCGGCGAGGTGGGCCGAGAGGAACCAGCGGTCCTTCTCGAGGCCCGCCTTGATCGCGATGGCGACGTCCTGGCTGGTGAGGTCGGTCTCGTCGAGGCCGTCGATCGCGGCCTGGACGTCGGCGATGACGGCATCCATGTCGGAGACGATCGCGACGACCTCGTCCTGCCACTGCGCGAAGCCGGCGGGCACGGCGGTGGCCGCGGTCTTCTCCGCGACCGTCGAGACGCGAGCGTCCAGCGGGAGGCCGAGGGCGACGATCCGCTCGGCGGCGAGGTCGGCGAAGCCCTGGGCGTTGCTCACCACCTGGTCGAGCAGTTCGTGGATGGCGATGAAGTTCGCACCGCGCACGTTCCAGTGCGCCTGCTTGCCGTTGACGGCGAGGGCCTGCAGGCCGAGCACGACGGGCGTCAGGAACTGGGCGGTGCCGGCGGCCGCCTCGGGGCCGGCAGCGGTCATGGAAATGTTCTGCGTCTTGGTCATGATCTGATCTCCGTTCGTCGGGGTTCTCCCACGTTGGTGTCAACGCTACTCAGCCCCGTTCATTCCGCAAGGAAGAGAAGGCTGGGCTTACGGACGGGCCGTGTTTATGGGAAAGCGGCTATCGTCGGCGGCATGACGATCGCCGAAGACGCCTCGATCCTGTCGATCCCCGCCGGACGCCCGCGGCTGCACGACACCGCTTTCGTCGCCGCGGGTGCACGCCTTGTCGGCGACGTCACTCTCGAGGAGGGCGCGAGCGTCTGGTACAACGCCGTCGTCCGCGGCGACAGCGCCCCGATCACCCTGGGAGCGGGAAGCAACCTGCAGGACAACGTGTCCGTCCACGTGGATGCCGCGCATCCGGTCGTGATCGGCAGGGACGTTTCGGTGGGACACAACGCGGTCGTCCACGGCTGCACCATCGGCGACGGCTCCCTCATCGGGATGGGCAGCGTCGTGCTCTCGGGGGCCGCGATCGGGGCCGGATGCCTGATCGCCGGGGGAGCGGTGGTGCTGGAGGGCTCGGTGATCCCCGACGGATCTCTCGTCGCCGGGGTACCCGCGAAGGTGCGCCGCGAGCTGACCGACGAGGAGAAGGCCGGGATCCTTCGCAACGCCCAGGTCTACCGCGCGCACTCGGCATCGCACGCCGCGGCATCCGACGCGCGGTGAGCGGCACCTCGCGGGCGGGTTCTCGCGGCCACCGGGTCCGTGAGGCAGCATCAAGCCACCCGCGAACTCGGAGGCGCTGGCAGCAAATGTGGAGGGGATGACGGGAATCGAACCCGCACCATCAGTTTGGAAGACTGAGGCTCTACCATTGAGCTACATCCCCGAGGCCGCTTCGCAGCGGCATCCCGAAGAGTCTACAAGGTCTTGTCGGCTAGACTGACCAACGGCCGTTACACGGCGCACGCGACCTGCAACGGTGAGTGCGCGCCCGGGGCGTAGCTCAGCTTGGTAGAGCGCCCGCTTTGGGAGCGGGAGGCCGCAGGTTCAAATCCTGTCGCCCCGACAGAACGACCCCCAGACCTAAGAAACCACGGACGTGCATGTGCGCGTCCGGACACGAGGAGAACAACAGGCATGGTCACCAGCACCGTCGAGAAGCTCAGCCCGACGCGGGTCAAGCTGCACATCACGGTCACCCCGGACGAGCTCAAGCCGAGCATCTCGCACGCGTACGAGCACATCGCCCAGGACATCCAGATCCCCGGTTTCCGTAAGGGCAAGGTGCCCGCGCCGATCATCGATCAGCGTGTCGGGCGCGGCGCCGTCATCGAGCACGCCGTGAGCGAGGGCCTCGACAACTTCTATCGCGAGGCCGTCACCGCCAACGAGATCCGCATCGTCGGACGCCCGTCGGCGGAGGTCGTCGAGTGGCCCAGCGACAAGGACTTCTCGGGCGACCTCAGGGTCGAGGTCGAGGTGGACGTCCGCCCCGAGTTCGACCTGCCGGCTCTCGATGACGTCACGGTCGAGGTGGATGCCGTCGAGACCGACGCCGCCGGGATCGACGCCGAGCTCGACCGCCTCCGCGGCCGCTTCGGCACGCTCATCACGGTCGACCGTCCCGCCGCGACCGGCGACTTCGTCGAGCTGAACCTCGTCGCCACGATCGACGGGGCGGAGATCGACCGCGCCGAGGGCGTCTCGTACGAGGTCGGCTCGGGCGAGCTGCTCGAGGGCATCGACGAGGCCATCGAGTCGCTCACGGCAGGCGAGGACACGACCTTCCGCTCGAAGCTCGTGGGCGGCGACCACGCCGGCGAGGAGGCCGAGGTGTCCGTGACCGTCACCGCCGTCAAGGAGCGTGAGCTGCCCGAGGCCGACGACGACTTCGCGCAGATGGCCAGCGAGTTCGACACGATCGCGGAGCTGCGCGAGAGCCTCGCCGAGCGCGTCTCCGAGCAGTCGGTGTACGTGCAGGGCGCCGCGGCCCGCGACAAGCTCATCGAGGCGCTGCTCGCCAAGGTGGAGATCCCCGTTCCGGCGCAGCTCGTCGAGGACGAGGTGCACACGCACCTCGAGGGCGAGGGACGCCTGGAGGACGACGCGCACCGCGCCGAGGTCACCGAGGCCAGCGAGAAGCAGTTCCGCACGCAGATGCTCCTGGACAAGCTCGCCGAGGCCCACGACGTGCAGGTCTCGCAGGAGGAGCTGACCCAGTACCTCATCCAGTCGGCCGCGCAGTACGGCATGGCGCCTCAGGAGTTCGTCGACGCGCTGCAGCAGGGCAACCAGCTCCCGGCCATGGTCGGCGAGGTGGCCCGCAACAAGGCACTGGCCATCGCCCTCGGCAAGGTCTCGGTCGTCGACACCAACGGCAAGACGGTCAACCTGCCCGGCTTCACCGCCGAGGACGAGGCCGCGGCCGAGGAAGAGGTCGTCGCCGAGGCGCAGGAGATCGCCGACGAGGCCGCCGACGCCGCGCCCGCCAAGAAGGCGCCCGCCCGCAAGCCTGCCGCGAAGAAGGCTCCGGCGAAGAAGGCAGACGCCGAATAGTCCCGGAACGGTTTGTCACGAAGGGTCGGATGCCGCGGCATCCGACCCTTCGTCGTCCCCGCTCCGCGCCGCACCCGACACGACGCTCCGCCGACGGCGAACACGGCCGAGCCCGTTCACGCGCGCAGATAGATTCGATGCGTACGGAAACCCGGAATCAGGAGTATCCATGGCTGAACCACTGCTCGCGACGAGCGTCTTCGACAGGCTGCTGAAAGACCGCATCATCTGGCTCGGGTCAGAGGTGCGGGACGAGAACGCGAACGAGATCTGCGCCAAGATCCTGCTCCTCGCGGCCGAAGACAGCGAGAAGGACATCTACCTCTACATCAACTCGCCCGGCGGCTCGATCACGGCGGGCATGGCGATCTACGACACGATGCAGTTCGTGCCGAACGACATCGTCACCGTCGGGATCGGCATGGCCGCGTCGATGGGCCAGCTGCTGCTGACGGCGGGCACGAAGGGCAAGCGCTACATCACGCCCAACGCCCGCGTGCTGCTCCACCAGCCGCACGGCGGCTTCGGGGGAACCGCCAGCGACATCCAGACGCAGGCGCAGCTCATCCTCGACATGAAGAAGCGCCTCGCTGAGATCACTGCGGCGCAGACCGGCAAGTCCGTCGAGCAGGTCAACGCCGACGGCGACCGCGACCGCTGGTTCTCCGCCGAAGAGGCGCTCGCCTACGGCTTCGTCGACCACATCCGCGAATCGGCCACCGATGTCATCGGCGGCGGCGGCACAAAGAACTGAAGGATCCGAGAATGAACATGCCCACCGCCGGCATCCCGCAGGGCTTCCAGATGCCCTCCAGCCGTTACATCCTGCCGCAGTTCGAAGAGCGCACGGCCTACGGCTACAAGCGTCAGGACCCCTACAACAAGCTGTTCGAGGACCGCGTGATCTTCCTCGGCGTGCAGGTCGACGACGCGTCGGCCGATGATGTCATGGCCCAGCTGCTCGTGCTCGAGTCCCAGGACCCCGACCGCGACATCGTCATGTACATCAACTCGCCCGGCGGCTCGTTCACGGCCATGACCGCGATCTACGACACGATGCAGTACGTGTCGCCCCAGATCCAGACGGTCGTGCTCGGTCAGGCCGCATCGGCGGCGTCGGTGCTGCTGGCGGCCGGCGCCCCCGGAAAGCGCCTCGCCCTGCCCAACGCCCGCATCCTCATGCACCAGCCGGCGGTGGGCGAGGCCGGGCACGGCCAGGCGTCGGACATCGAGATCCAGGCCGCAGAGATCATGCGCATGCGTACCTGGCTCGAGGAGACGATGGCCCGCCACACCAACCGCACGCAGGAGCAGGTGAACAAGGACATCGACCGCGACAAGATCCTGTCGGCGTCCGAGGCCCTCGAGTACGGCATCGTCGATCAGGTGCTGACCTCGCGCAAGCGCGTGCCGGCGCCCTGACGTCCTGACACGCGGCATCCGCTGACGAGGCCCCGTCGTCCCCGCGACGACGGGGCCTCGTCGGCTACCGGGTGTCACATCCGTGTCGCAATCCGCCGAGATGTCGGTCTCAGCGGTTAGGCTCGAATCGCATCCCTGAGAGTGTTCTGGAGGAGGGGCATCATGGCTCGCATCGGTGAGAGTGCCGACCTGTTCAAATGCTCCTTCTGCGGAAAGAGCCAGAAGCAGGTGCAGCAGCTGATCGCGGGACCCGGCGTGTACATCTGCGACGAGTGCGTCGAGCTGTGCAACGAGATCATCGAAGAGCGCATGGCCGAGTCGTCCGACGGCGAGGTGAGCGACTTCGATCTGCCGAAGCCCCGGGAGATCTTCTCCTTCCTGGAGGAGTACGTCGTCGGCCAGGATGCCGCGAAGAAGGCGCTCTCGGTCGCGGTGTACAACCACTACAAGCGCGTCCGCGCCCACGGCACCCTGCAGTCGGCCGAGCAGCGTGCCGACGAGGTGGAGATCGCGAAGAGCAACATCCTGCTGCTCGGCCCGACCGGATGCGGCAAGACCTATCTCGCCCAGACCCTGGCCAAGCGTCTGAACGTGCCGTTCGCGGTGGCCGACGCGACGGCGCTCACCGAGGCCGGGTACGTCGGCGAGGACGTCGAGAACATCCTCCTGAAGCTTCTCCAGGCCGCCGACTTCGATGTCAAGCGCGCAGAGACGGGCATCATCTACATCGACGAGGTCGACAAGATCGCCCGCAAGGCCGAGAACCCCTCCATCACCCGCGATGTGTCGGGGGAGGGTGTCCAGCAGGCGCTGCTGAAGATCCTCGAGGGCACCGTCGCATCGGTGCCGCCGCAGGGCGGCCGCAAGCACCCCCACCAGGAGTTCATCCAGATCGACACGACGAACGTGCTGTTCATCGTCGCCGGCGCGTTCGCCGGCCTCGAGGACATCATCTCGTCGCGGGTCGGCAAGCACGGTGTCGGCTTCGGCGCCCCGCTGCAGGAGAAGGGCAAGGAGCTCGACCTGTTCAGCGAGGTCGAGCCCGAGGATCTGCACAAGTTCGGTCTCATCCCGGAGTTCATCGGCCGTCTTCCCGTGGTCACCTCCGTGGCGCCGCTCGACCAGACGGCGCTCATCGAGATCCTCACCGGCCCGAAGAATGCGTTCGTCAAGCAGTACCAGCGCATGTTCGAACTCGACGGCGCCGAGCTGGAGTTCGAGGACGATGCGCTGCGTGCCATCGCCGATCTCGCGGTCGCCCGCAAGACCGGTGCCCGCGGACTGCGCGCCATCCTCGAGGACGTTCTCGGCCCGATCATGTTCGAGATCCCTTCGACCGACGACGTCGCGAAAGTGATCGTCACCCGTGCCGCCGTCACCGACGGCGCTCCGCCGACCCTCGTGCTGGAGCACAAGCGCAAGAGCGCCTGATCTCGGTGACCGCACCGTCGTCGCCGCGCACGCACCCCCGAAAGGGTGTTCGCGTCCTCCGTATCGTCATCGGCACCGTGATGGCCGTCCTCATTCTCGCGGGCGTCGCCGCGGTGACGTTCATGCACGCCTTCGGTCCGCGAGACGGCGAGTCGATCGCGCACCAACGAGTGGATGCCGCGGCGCGCAGCCTCCAGCATCGCGTGGCCCACCCCGGCGCCGGGGTGGATGCCCAGACCCTCGCCGCGACCCGGTTCAGCGGGGTTCCCGGAGCCACGGTGGAGCCTTACGGGTGGCGCGGCACGACTTCGGGCCCCGACGGCGCACGGGTCGACATCCGGATCCGTGTGAGCGTTCAGCCTCAGGCATCGCGGGCGCTCTTCCAGCCGGGTGTCGCCGGCGGAAGCGCACAGGCGTGCTTCCGATTCCATGTGCGGGAAGGGCGCGCCTCCTACCGGTCGATCACCTGCCCGGCGCACCTGCCGACGACGACGCCCACGCCGGCCGTCTCCTCCTCGGCGACGCCCGCACCGTCACCCTCGCCCTGACCGTCGCGCCGATGCGATCAGGCGCCGAGCCCGCGGCGCGTCAGCAGCGGCGCGATGTCCGCGTCACGCCCGCGGAAATCGCGATACGCCTCGAGCGGGTCCTTCGACCCGCCCACGCCCAGCAGCTTCTCCCGGAAACGATCGCCCGCCGCGCGCGTGAGCCCGCCGTTCTGGCGGAACCACTCGACGGTGTCGGCATCGAGCACCTCGCTCCAGATGTAGGAGTAGTAGCCGGCGCTGTAGCCGCCGGAGAACACGTGCGCGAAGTAGGTCGACGAGTAGCGGGTGGGGACCACGGGGTTGTCCAGACCGATGTCGGCCAGTGCGGCCGCCTCGAATGCGGCGACATCGGTCACGGCATCCGCGGCCGCGACATCGAGCGCGTGCCACGCCTGATCCAGCCAGGCGGCAGCCAGGTACTCGCTCGTCGCGAACCCCTGGTTGAACGCCTCGGACGCGTGCAGCTTGTCGACGACCTGCGGGGGGAGCGGCGCGCCCGTCTCGCCATGACGCGCGTACGACGCGAGGATCTCCGGCCAGAGGATCCACATCTCGTTGACCTGGCTCGGGAACTCCACGAAGTCGCGGAACACGGCCGTCCCGGCGAAGTGCGGGAAGGTGACCGTCGCGAACAGGCCGTGCAGCGCATGTCCGAACTCGTGGAACATGGTCGTGACCTCGTCGAGCGTCAGGAGGGTCGGCCGCCCCGGAGCGGGCTTGGGCACGTTGAGGTTGTTGACGACGATCGGGCTCGTCCCACGCAGGTGGGACTGGGCGATGATCGAGTTCATCCAGGCGCCACCGCGTTTGGTGTCGCGCGTGTAGAGATCGAGCAGGAACAGCCCCAGCGGTGACCCATCCGCGTTGTGGACCTCGAAGACACGCACGTCGGCGTGATAGCCGGGGAGCTCCGGGCGCTCGGTGAAGGTGATCCCATACAACTCCGTCGCGGCGCAGAAGACGCCGTCGGCCAGCACCCGCTCCGCGTCGAACCACGGCCGCAGAGCAGTGCGGTCGAGGTCGTACCGCTCCGCCCGCACACGTTCGGTGTAGTACGCCCAGTCGTGTGCTTCGAGCGGGAACGGGTGGGGACCGGCATCCACGACGGCCTGCAAGGCCGCCTGCTCGGCGCGCGCATTCGCTGCAGCCGGGACGGCGAGGCGTCGCAGCAGAGTGTGAACGGCCTCCGGCGAGCCGGCCGTCTCGTCGCTGGTCACGTATGCCGCGTGGCTCGCGTACCCCAGCAGCGCGGCGCGTTCGGCGCGAAGGCGGACGATCTCGCGCAGCACGTCGCGGTTGTCGTAGGCGTTGCCGCGGGCGCCACGCGACCTCGAGGCCTCGAGCAGGCGGCGACGGCTCTCGCGATTCGTCAGGCTCGACAGGTACGGATGCCCGGTGTACAGCGTGAGCGTGACGACGTAGCGCCCATCCAGCCCTCGGTCGGTCGCGTTCTGCGCGGCCGCGGACAGCTCGCCCTCGGTGAGCCCGTCGAGCTCCGCAACGTCGTCGAAGACGACGGCGAGATCGTTGGTGTCCGCGAGCAGGTTCTTCTCGAAGGTCGTCGTCAGCACCGACAGTCGCTGGTTGAGATCCGTGAGGCGCGCCTTCTGCGCGTCGTCGAGGCCCGCGCCCGCGTGGGTCATCTCGCGATACGTGCGCTCCAGCAGGTAGCGCTCCTCGGGGGTGAGTGAGAGGCTCTCGCGCTCGTCGTGCACCGCGCGGACCCGCGCATAGAGCGCGGCGTCGAGCTGCACCGCGTCATGATGAGCGGCCATGAGCGGCGCGAGGGTCTCCTCGATCTCCTGGATCTCCGCCGTCGCATCCGCCGAGGAGACGGTGTAGAACGTGCGCGCCACCTGGCCCAGAACCTCGCCGGACCGTTCCAGCGCCACCAGGGTGTTGGCGAACGTCGGCGGCGCCTCGTCGGCCGTGATCGCGCTGATCTCCGCCAGGTGGCGCGCGAACGCCGCGTCGAAAGCGGGGAGGTAGTCCCCGGGCGAGATCGTGCGGTAATCGGGCAGGCCGTAGGGGAGAGCGGAGGGAACCAGGAGCGGGTTGTCGGCGACGTCGGTCATGGACCCAGCGTAGGCGCCCGCTCCGGGTGGAGATCTACGACATCCTGTCGCAGTAAGGCCCGCAGACCGGCAGTTCGCTCGCCGCGATGACGGGGAGTCGTCGGGGGCGACGAGCTACCATCTCCGTGCGCTCGCGACGCACGACCTCATCCGCGAGGTCGACGGCCGCGGCACCGCTCGCGACCGCTGGTGGGAACGCCCCCAGGGCGGGATCTCCTTCACCAACCCTGCTCATCCTCGGCACCCGTCGCGCCGGAGCCGAGCTCGACGCCTGAGCCGGATCGTCGCGGGCCCGGTGTCCGCGGTCACCGATACGGTTCCGACATGACAAGGATCGTGTTCGACACTGCCACCTCACTCGACGGCTTCATCGCCGACGCCGACAACTCCCTCGAGTGGCTCTTCGCGGCCGCGGGGGACGGCACGCCCGACGAGCCGCTGACACCGACCTCGGCCGGCGTCCTCGTCGAAGGCTCCACAACGTACGAGTGGGTGCTCGCCTCTGCGGATCTCCTGACGCACCCCGCACGCTGGCAGGAGTACTACGGCGACAAGCCCACGTTCGTCTTCACGAGCCGCGTCCTCCCCGTCCCGACGGGCGCGGACGTCAGGTTCGTGTCCGGCGCCGTGGCCGACATCATGCCGCGCCTGCGGGCCGCTGCCGGCGACCGCGATATCTGGGTGGTCGGAGGGGGCGACCTCGCCGGCCAGTTCTTCGACGCCGGCGAGCTGGATGAGATCGCGGTCTCGATCGCTCCCGTGACGCTCGGCGCGGGCGCGCCCCTGCTGCCGCGCCGCATCGACGCATCCGCTCTCAGTCTGGTGTCGGCCACCGCTGTCGGCCCGTTCGCACGGTTGGTGTATCGCGTCCGGTCAGCCGACCCGGAGGCCGGCTGACCGGACACACGGTCGCTCGCGGCTCAGCCGAACTCGTCCTCGTCGTCGTGACGGACGACGACCTCACCGGATGCGGCAACCTCCACGATCACGCCGTTGTCGAGTTCCGCGATCGGACGTCCCTCGAGGAACGTGAGGGTCCAGCGCGGTCGAGGCTGACCCAGGTCGTCGGTCGGAAGGGTGCGGTCGACGGTGTCGATCTGCGCGCGGAGCACCGCGGGCACCGCTGCAGGCGGCTCGTCGCCGCTGGTCCATCGCGTCCCGAGCTGCATCTCAGACCTCCGGCGCCAGCTCGACGGCCTCGATGGTGAGCTGCTCGCCGCCGCCGATGAGGTCGAGCTCGGCGATCCGCCCGACCGCCTTGAGATCGCCTTCGGCCAGGCGGAGGGCGCTGACGGTCGCGTCGTCGGCGCGCAGCACCAGGCGGCCGACCGGGGTCTTCTGGGACGCCTTGGCCTCCGTCTTCGCGCGACGGATGCCGATGAGCGCGGCGCTGGCCGCACGCAGAACGGCGGGGTCTCCCGCACCCGAGTCCTCACCCCCCACCGCGCCGAGCGGCTCGGGCCACGGTGACGTGTGGATCGACCCGTCTTCGAACCACGACCACGCCTCCTCGGCGGCGAAAGCGAGCACCGGCGCGAGCAGGCGCAGCAGCGTCGAGAGGGCGAGCCGCAGCGCGAGCGCCGCCGAGGCCTGCCCGACGTCGGTCTGGTTGTAGGCGCGCTCCTTCACGAGTTCGAGGTAGTCGTCGCAGAAGGTCCAGAAGAAGGACTCGGTGATCTCGAGCGCGCGAGCGTGGTCGTACGCCTCGAATGCCGTCGTCGCGTCGCGCACGACCTCGTCCAGGGTCGCGAGCATCGCGGCATCCAGGGCGTGGGTCACCACGGCGCCCTCGGGCACGGGGAAGGAGAGCACGAACTTCGCCGCGTTCAGCACCTTGATGGCGAGTCGCCGGCCGATCTTGACCTGCGTCGGATTCTGCGGGTCGAACGCGGCGTCGGCGCCGAGGCGGCTCGAGGCCGCCCAGTAGCGCACCGCGTCGGTGCCGTGCTGGTCGAGGATGTCCGCCGGGGTCACGACGTTGCCCTTCGACTTCGACATCTTCTTGCGGTCGGGGTCGACGATGAAGCCGCTGATGGCGGCATCCGTCCACGGAGCCCGGTCGTCCTCGAGAGCGGAGCGCACCATCGTCGAGAACAGCCACGTGCGGATGATGTCCTGACCCTGCGGGCGCAGGTCGAACGGTGCGACGAGGTTCCACAGCTCGTCGTCGCGCTGCCACCCGCCGGCGAGCTGCGGGGTGAGCGAGGACGTCGCCCACGTGTCGAAGATGTCCTTCTCCCCCTCGAAACCGCCCGCCACCCCGCGCTGGGCCTCGGTGTAGCCGGGAGGAACGTCGGTGGTCGGGTCCACCGGCAGGGTCGCCGCGTCGGCGGTGATCACGCCGCCCTCGATGCGCTCGCCGTTCTCGTCCAGCGGGTACCACACCGGGATCGGCACACCGAAGAAGCGCTGACGGCTGATGAGCCAGTCGCCGGTGAGGCCGTTCGTCCAGTTCTCGTAGCGCACGCGCATGAAGTCGGGGTGCCACCGCATGCTCTGACCGAGGGCGATGAGCTTGTCACGGAACGACTCGTCGCGCGCACCGTTTCGCAGATACCACTGGCGCGTCGAGACGATCTCCAGCGCCCGATCACCTTTCTCGTAGAACTTCACCGGGTGGCTGAAGGGCTTCGAGACCTCGAGCAGCTCACCCGACGCCTCCAGCAGCTCGACCATCTTCTTCTTCGCGCTGAAGACGGTGAGGCCGGCGATCGCGGCGTACGCATCCTTCGCGGCATCCTTCACGAGCGCCTCCGGTGCGTCGGCGAGGATCCGGCCGTCCTGACCGAGGATGGTGCGGTTGGGGAGATCCAACTCGCGCCACCAGACGATATCGGTGACATCACCGAAGGTGCAGACCATCGCGATGCCCGAGCCCTTGTCCTGCTGAGCCAGCGGGTGGGCGAGTACCGGCACCTCCACGTCGAAGACGGGCGTGCGCACGGTCTTGCCGAAGTACGGCTGGTACCGCTCGTCCGAGGGGTTCGCGACGAGCGCGACGCACGCGGCGAGGAGCTCGGGGCGGGTGGTCTCGATGTGGATGTCGCCCGAGCCGTCGCTCTTGTGGAACGCGAGGCGGTGATAGGAGGCCTGCTGCTCGCGGTCTTCGAGCTCGGCCTGCGCGATCGCCGAACGGAAGTCGATGTCCCAGAGCGTCGGGGCCATCGCCTGATAGGCCTCGCCGCGCTCGAGGTTGCGCAGGAACGCGCGCTGGCTCGTGCGGATCGTGTCGTCGGAGATCGTCCGGTAGGTCTGGGTCCAGTCCACCGACAGGCCGAGCTGGCGGAAGACGTCCTCGAACGCCTTCTCGTCCTCCAGGGTCAGCTCCTCGCACAGCGCAATGAAGTTGCGGCGGCTGATCGGCACCTGATCCGCGGGCTTGAGGCTCTTCGCGTCGCCGCGGAACGGGGGAGTGAAGTCAGGGTCGTAGGGCAACGACGTGTCGCAGCGCACGCCGTAGAAGTTCTGCACGCGGCGCTCGGTCGGCAGTCCGTTGTCGTCCCAGCCCATCGGGTAGAAGACGGTCTTGCCGCGCATGCGCTCGAAGCGCACCTTCACGTCGGTGTGCGTGTAGCTGAACACGTGGCCGATGTGCAGCGATCCGGAGGCGGTCGGCGGCGGCGTGTCGATCGAGAAGACCCCCGCGCGCCCCTTGGCCTTCGCAGCGTCGCGGTCGAACAGGTGCGTGCCGGCTTCGCTCCACGCGGCATCCCACTTCTGCTCGAGGCCTTCCAGGGCGGGCTTGTCGGGAATGTGCGCGTTCGACATGGAGGGCTCCTCGAGCGATATGTGCGGCACTGTGTGAGCGTGCCTGAGTGTGGATCTCGGGTCATTCTAACCGGCCGGCTTCCGGCGTCGGGCTGCCGTCTATCGAGGACGAGGTGCGAGGAGCGAGCGGAGTGTGCGCGCGGATGCCGAGGGGCACCCACCGGCGTCCCGTCCTCAGTTCACGACATCTCCTCGGGAACCGACAGCGGGCGGGGGCGCGACGACGTCGCCCTCGCGGCCCTCGCGGCCCTCGCGGCCGACAGCGAACGCGAGATGCGGCATGTCGACGCCGCGGTAGTGCGTCGTGAAGGCCCGCCGGACCGTCATGCCGAGACGGATTGCCACGTTCATAGACGCAATGTTCGTGGATCGCACCTTCGCGTACAGCTCGTCGATCGGCAACGTCGCGAAGGCCCAGTCGCGGGATGCCGCGGCCGCCTCGAGTGCGTAGCCGCGGTGCCAGTGCGTGCGCTGGAACAGATACCCGACTTCGACCACCTCGTCCTCTTCGATCCGCTGGCGGCTGAGGCCGCACTGACCGACCATCGCCCCGGAGTCGCGCAGCTCCACCGCCCACAGTCCGAATCCGTCGTCGCGGTAGCGCTGCTGCTGTCTGCGAAGCCAGTCGAGCGACTCTCGATCGGAGAACGCCCCCTCGTATGCCGCCATGGCGACCGTGTCGTGAAGGATCGCGCGCAGGGCCGGCAGGTCTCCGTCGGTCATCTCCCGCAGCCGCAGCCGCGCGGTCTCGATGATCACGCGAGCACCGGGATCACGGGAGGACTCGGATGCCGAGTGCCTGCGCGAACGCGGGTGCGTGCAGTTCCGTCTGCCGCGCATCGAGCCAGGCCCCGGTGAGCGCGCGGGGGTCCGTGAACGAGAGCGCCTCCAGACCTCGGAGGTCGAGGTCTCTCGCCCGGAGACCCCGCGTGTCGACCTCGTCGGCGCGGCATCCCTCGAAGGCCATGCGCGAGACCCGGGCCTCGGGAAGGTCGATCGAGCCGAATCGGCAATCGACGAACACCACGTCCGCAACCTCTGCAGAGGGCAGGGACAGGTAGTCGATGTGCACGCCGCGGAGCACGACGTTGTTCCACAGCGCGCGCGATCCGTCGATCGTCGCGATCCGCCCACCCGTGATCTCGAGGTTGCGCCACGTGCCGTCCCGCGCGACGAGTTCGACAGCGCGGATCTCGTCGATGAGCACATCCACCAGCGTGGTTCCGGTGAGATCGAGGTGTCCGACGGATGCCGCGTCCACCCGCGACTCGGCGAGCCGGCCGTGCGCGGCATCCACCTCACCCGTCAATGCCGTCACCGCGGCACCGAGCAGGTCGCCGCGCGCCGAGAGCGCCGACACCGGCTCGAGGATGTGCGGCAGGTCGGGTGCGCTGATACGTGGGGCCAGGGGAGCAGCGGATCGTGCGGCCATGCCTGCGAGCCTACGCGGCCGGTATGATGGTCTCATCGGCAACGATCCGGCCATCACCGGGGAGCTCGCGGAAGAAAGCCCTCTCGGGGGTCGGTAGAACCGCGCGGGTCAGGCCCGTCACAGCCGCAGCATGAGTGGCCGTCGCCTCGAGCGACGGCAAGCGGGGTGGTACCGCGGTCGCACGATCGTCCTCGCAGGAAGACTGCACGATTTACACGATGCACGAGCACCTGCTGGAGTGACATGACCTACCCCCGACCTTCGACGAGCACCGCGCACGTCGCGACGAGCGCTTTCGGACACGCCGCCGATGTCGCGCCGAGCCCGCGCTTTCCCGACATCGAGCGCGAGGTTCTCGACTTCTGGTCCCGCGACGACACGTTCCGTGCGTCCATCGCTCAGCGCGAGGACGCCGAGGAGTGGGTGTTCTACGACGGGCCGCCGTTCGCGAACGGGCTTCCGCACTACGGGCACCTGCTCACCGGGTATGCGAAGGACCTCTTCCCGCGATTCCAGACGATGCGCGGCAAGAAGGTCGACCGCGTCTTCGGGTGGGACACGCACGGCCTTCCCGCCGAGCTCGAGGCGATGAAGCAGCTCGGCATCACCGAGAAGAGCGAGATCGAGCAGATGGGCATCGCCGCCTTCAACGCGAAGGCGCGCGAGTCGGTGCTCGAGTACACGCAGCAGTGGGAGGACTACGTCACCCGCCAGGCGCGGTGGGTCGACTTCGAGCGCGGCTACAAGACGCTCGACACCGGCTACATGGAGTCGGTGTTGTGGGCCTTCAAGGGCCTGTGGGACAAGGGACTGGCCTACGAGGGTCACCGCGTGCTGCCCTACTGCTGGCGCGACGAGACGCCGCTGTCGAACCACGAGCTGCGGATGGACGACGACGTCTACAAGATGCGTCAGGACCCGTCGGTCACCGTCACGTTCCCGCTCGTCGGTGTGAAGGCGGAGAGCCTCGGGCTCACCGGCGTGCGCGCCCTCGCGTGGACGACCACCCCCTGGACGCTCCCGACCAACCTCGCTCTGGCCGTCGGGCCCGAGATCGAGTACGTCGTCATCCCCGGCGGGCCGCACGGTGCCGCGGACGTCCCGGCATCCGGTGACGACGAGGGCGCCGCGGCGCACCGCTACCTGCTCGCCTCCGACCTCCTCGGCGGCTACGCGAAGGATCTCGGCTACGAGAACGCCGCCGATGCGGCCGAAGCGGTGGAGCGGACGATCCGGGGCGCGGAGCTCGCGGACGTGCACTACGACCGCCTGTTCGACTACTACGCGGATGCCGAGGTGTGGGGGACCGGCACGGCCTGGCGCATCCTCGTCGACGACTACGTGAGCACCACCGACGGCACCGGCATCGTGCACCAGGCCCCCGCCTACGGCGAGGACGACCAGCGGATCACGGAGGCCGCCGGCATCCCGCTCATCATGAGCCTGGACGACGGCGGGCGCTTCCTGCCGCAGGTGGCCGACGTCGCCGGCGAGCTCTGGATGGACGCGAACCGCCCCCTCATCCGCTTGCTGCGCGCGGAGGGACGCCTGCTTCGCGAGGCCTCGTACGAGCACTCGTACCCGCACTGCTGGCGCTGCCGGAACCCCCTGATCTACAAGGCCGTCTCCAGCTGGTTCGTGCGTGTCACGGCGATCAAGGACCGTCTGATCGAGCTCAACGAGCAGATCACCTGGGCGCCGGAGAACGTCAAGCACGGGCAGTTCGGCAAGTGGCTGGAGGGCGCCCGCGACTGGTCGATCAGCCGCAACCGGTTCTGGGGCTCGCCCATCCCGGTCTGGCGCAGCGACAACCCGGAATACCCGCGGGTGGACGTCTACGGGTCGCTCGCCGAGCTGGAGCAGGACTTCGGGCGGCTTCCGCGCAACGCGGAGGGCGAGGTCGACCTGCACCGCCCCTACATCGACGAGCTGACCCGGCCGAACCCGGACGACCCGACCGGGCAGAGCACGATGCGCCGCATCGAGGATGTGTTCGACGTGTGGTTCGACTCGGGATCGATGCCGTACGCGCAGGTGCACTACCCGTTCGAGAACCGCGAGTGGTTCGATGAGCACGCGCCGGCCGACTTCATCGTGGAGTACATCGGTCAGACGCGCGGCTGGTTCTACGTCATGCACGTGCTCTCCGGCGCCCTCTTCGACCGCCCCGCCTTCACCGGCGTCGCCTGCCACGGGATCGTGCTCGGCAGCGACGGACAGAAGATGAGCAAGTCGCTGCGCAACTATCCCGACGTCAGCGAGGTGTTCGACCGCGACGGCTCCGATGCGATGCGCTGGTTCCTCATGGCCTCGTCGGTGCTGCGCGGCGGCAACCTGATCGTGACGGAGGAGGGCATCCGCGCGGGCGTCCGCGAGTTCCTGCTGCCGCTGTGGAACACGTGGTACTTCTTCGCGACCTATGCGAACGCCGCGACGGCGGGCGGGTACGAAGCGCGCTGGCGCACCGACTCGACGAACGTGCTCGACCGCTACATCCTCGCCCTCACCGGCGACCTCGTCCGCGGGGTCGCCGCCGACCTCGATCAGCTCGACTCGACGACGGCCGCGGCGAAGCTCCGCGACTTCGCAGAGGCGCTCACCAACTGGTACGTGCGTCGCTCGCGCGACCGCTTCTGGGTCGGTGTGACCGATGACGAGACCTCGACCGAGGCGTTCGACACGCTCCACACCGTGCTCGAAACGCTCACTCGCGTCGCCGCCCCGCTCATCCCGCTCGTGTCCGAGCGGGTCTGGCAGGGGCTCACCGGCGGCCGCAGCGTGCACCTGGAGGACTGGCCCGACGCCGACGCGTTCCCCGCCGCCGCCGACATCCGGACGGCGATGGACGTCGTGCGCGAGGTGTCCAGCGTCGCGAATGCGCTCCGCAAGAGGGAGGGCAAGCGCGTGCGTCTGCCGCTGCCACGGCTGACCATCGTCGTGGACGACGCCGCCGCGCTCGCGCAGTTCGAGGACATCGTCCGCGACGAGCTCAACGTCAAGGCGGTCGAACTCGTGGAGCTGGAGGACGGCACCGCCGCGGAGTACGGCATCACGCACCGCCTCTCGGTGAACGCGCGCGCCGCCGGTCCCCGTCTCGGCAAGCAGGTGCAGCAGGTGATCGGCGCCGCACGGACCGGTGACTGGAGCGAGCACGACGGTGTCGTGACGGTCGCCGGCATCGCGCTCGAGCCGGCAGAATACGATCTCGTCCTGGAGACCGCGGGCCGCCCGGAGGGAGAGGCGCTCGCCGTCCTCCCCGGCGCCGGCGATCGCCAGGGCGGATTCGTGCTCCTCGACACGACGACCACCCCCGAGCTGGAGGCGGAGGGACTCGCGCGCGACACGATCCGAACGGTGCAGGACACCCGGAAGGCCGCGGGCTTCGACGTGAGCGACCGGATCCGGCTGCAGCTGCTGTTCGACGACCGCGAGGACGCCGATGCGGTGGCCTCCGCGTTCGCCGCGGCCGACGTCGCGGGCGAGACCCTCGCGCTCGACTACGCCGTCGTCGCTCCTGACGGCACGGCCCTCCTCGGCGAGGGCTCGGTGCTCGCCGCCGCCGAGACCCTCGATGCGGACCACACGGCACGCATCGCCGCGGGGACCTACGCCAACGCCGGCGCCTTCACGGTGGCTGTGAGCCGGATCGGGGCAGACTCGTGAGCGACCGGAACCGCGCCGACGCCCTTTATCGCGCACTGCTCACCCGTCAGGGCGAGCAGTGGGTCCAGCCGCGCGTCGAGCGCACCCGCCGGGTGCTGGAGCTGCTCGACGACCCGCAGCGCACGTATCGCGTCGTCCACGTGACGGGTACCAACGGCAAGACCTCGACGAGCAGGATCATCGAGTCGATCGTTCGCGCCCATGGCCTGCGCACCGGACTGTTCACGAGCCCGCATCTGGAGCGCTTCACGGAACGCATCATGATCGACGGAGAGCCCATCGAGGACGGGCTCATCGCCGACGCGTGGGACGAGATCGCGCCGATCGTCGACCTCGTGGATGCGGAGCTCGCGGCATCCGGGGACGCCGCGCTCACCTTCTTCGAGCTGCTGACGGTCCTGGCCTTCGTCGCGTTCGCCGACGCCCCGGTCGACGTCGCCGTCGTCGAGGTCGGCATGGGCGGCAGCTGGGACTCGACAAACACCGCGGACGGCGACGTCGCGGTGATCGCTCCGATCGACCTCGACCACGCCGACAAGCTCGGACACACGATCGCCGAGATCGCGACCGTGAAGGCGGGCATCATCAAGCCCGGCGCGGCCGTCGTCTCCGCCGAGCAGGATGCCGCCGCCCTCGCCGTGCTCACCGACACCGTCGCGGCGCGTGGAGCCTCCCTGGCGGTGGAGGGCTCGGCGTTCGGACTGACGAGTCAGCGGCTGGCCGTCGGCGGACAGCAGGTCGCCGTGCGCGGGCTC
Source organism: uncultured Microbacterium sp. (assembly GCA_947647645.1). GTDB lineage: Bacteria > Actinomycetota > Actinomycetes > Actinomycetales > Microbacteriaceae > Microbacterium. Next base: position 478 of record CANSLE010000013.1, on the reverse strand, counting down.
GCCGCCACCTATGACGACCTGTACCTGCCGCTGTACGGCGCTCATCAGGGGCACAACGCCGCACTGGCGATCGCGGCCGTCGAGTCGCTGATCGGGGCGGGGGCGCAGCCGATCGCGGGCGACGTGCTGGCCGACGGGCTCGCTCAGGTGACTTCTCCCGGCCGGCTCCAGCTCATCGGCGTCGCGCCCACGGTGCTCGTGGACAGCGCGCACAACCCACACGGCGCCCGCGCGCTCGTCGCCGCCCTGGCGGACTCGTTCGACTTCGACGAGTGGGGGATCGTGCTCGGCGCGTTCGCCGACAAGGACACCGCGGGGATCGTCGCCACCCTCGCGCCGGAGGCGGCACACGTGTTCGTGACCGCTCCCGACTCGGAGCGTGCGGCCGACCCCGACGCCCTCGCCGACCAGGTCGAAGCCGCGGGCATCCCCGTGACGGTGCATCGCGACCTGGCGGAGGCGGCGGAGGCGGCTCGCG
>CANSLE010000012.1 GCA_947647645.1 uncultured Microbacterium sp. | reverse complement strand
CAGCAGCTGGAGGAGGTGGTTCTGGATCACGTCGCGCGCCGCGCCGATGCCGTCGTAGTACCCGGCGCGTCCGCCGACGCCGATGTCCTCGGCCATCGTGATCTGCACGTGGTCGACGTAGTTGGCATTCCAGATCGGCTCATACAGCTCGTTGGCGAAGCGCAGCGCGAGGATGTTCTGCACCGTCTCCTTGCCGAGGTAGTGGTCGATGCGGAAGATCGAGTCGGCGGGGAAGGCCACCTCGAGCGCGGCGTTCAGCTCACGTGCCGTCTGCAGGTCGCTGCCGAACGGCTTCTCGATGACGACGCGACGCCATGCGTTCGGATTGTTCGAGCGATCGTCGACCAGCCCGGAGTCCTTCAGCTGCTTCGCCACGATCGGGAAGTCACGCGGTGGGATCGAGAGGTAGAACGCGTGGTTTCCCATGGTGCCGCGTTCGGCGTCGAGCTTCTCGACGGTCTCGCGCAGGCGACGGAACGCGTCGTCGTCACCGAACTCGCCGGAGACGAAGCGGATGCCCTGCAGCAGCTGCTTCCACGTCTCCTCACGGAACGGCGTGCGTGCATACTGGCGCACCGCGTCGTGAACGACGTTGGCGAAGTCCTGGTCCTCCCAGTCGCGCCGGGCGAACCCGACCAACGCGAACCCCGGGGGGAGCAGACCGCGGTTGGCGAGGTCGTACACAGCGGGCATCAGCTTCTTGCGCGACAGGTCGCCTGTCACGCCGAAGATCACGAGGGCGCTCGGACCGGCGATGCGGTTCAGGCGGCGGTCATCGGGGTCGCGCAACGGGTTGTGGTCGCGCGAGATCTCGGCAGTCATCGAGAAAAACTCCTCCTGGGCCGCGACTACTGCGCGGCCTCGAACAGCGAAAGCACCTCGACCTGCGGGTCGGTCAGGGTGAGCGTCACCACCGGCCGGCCGTGGGCGACGAGAACCTCGGCGTCACCGGCCGCCTGAGCGGCGATCAACTGACCGAACGTGAAGGGGCGCCCGGGTATTTCCAGGTCCACCTCCCCGGCGCCGATGATCTGCAGGAAGACGCCGTTCGCGGGTCCCCCCTTGTGGTACTGACCGGTCGAGTGCAGGAACCGCGGGCCCCAGCCGAACGTGGTCGGACGTCCGCAGTCGGCCGCGATGAGCTCGCGGATCCCGGCGAGCTGCGGAACCGACGTGCGGTCGGCGTACGCGTGCACCGCGACGTACCCGTCTGTCCCGAGGCGTTCCCACAGCGCATCGAGCACGCCCGCGAGTGTTCCGGATGCAGCGAGTGCGGGGTCGGAGACCCGCACCTCGACGCCATCGGCGACGAAGGCCGGGGCGCCGGCATCCGGTCGTGCGTCCAGGAGGCCGCGCGCGGCGGTCTTCGCGGACTCGACATCGGGCTGGTCGAACGGGTTGATGCCGAGAAGTCGACCGACGATCGCCGTCGCGTACTCCCACACGACGAACTGCGCCCCGAGCGAGCCGCTGAGGAGCACCTCGTCCGGATGCTGCTCGATGAGACGGAAGTGCACGGCGTCGTCGACGAGTCGGACGATCTGCAGGTCTTTCGGTGTCTGGTCGACCTCGGGGGAGACCGGCAGCAGCACGACCGGCAGGATGCCGGTGCCGCCCTTGCCCGTGGACTCGGCGACGAGCTGCTCGATCCAGTCCGGCAGGCCCACGATGTGGGTGCCGTCGCTGACGAGGCCCATCTTGTCGCGCCGCGGATGGCCCCCGGCGATGGCGGCGGCGAGGGTCAGCGCGGGATTGCGGGCATCGTCGATCGCGACTTCGAGGAGCGTCGCCTCCGCCTCGTCCAGCAGCTCGCCGACGTCGGCACCGGCGAGTCCCGACGGGACGAGGCCGAACGCGGTGAGAGCCGAGTATCGACCGCCGACGTGCGGGTCGGCGGTGAAGACACGGTAGCCCGCCTCGTGGGCATACTGCTCCAGCGGCGAGCCGGGGTCGGTCACCACGACGATGCGTTGCGCCGGGTCGATGCCCAGATCCGACCACGCCGCCTCGAAGGCGCGGCGTGCGGAGTCGGTCTCGATCGTCGAGCCCGACTTGGAGGCGACCACCAGGACGGTCTGCTCCAGCCCGCCGCTCTCGGCGTCGCCGTCGATCGCGGACAGTACCTGGGCCGGATCGGTCGAGTCCAGGATCACCAGGGGGACGCCGGCCGTCCGCGCGATGACCTCGGGGGCGAGCGAGGACCCGCCCATGCCGGCCAGCACGACGCGTGTGAGGCCCTGCGCGACGAGCTCCTCGCGCAGGGCGGCGATCTCGGCGACGAGTGGCCGTGAGACGCTGACCGCGTCCACCCAGCCGAGACGGACCGCGGCCTCGGCGGCCGCGTCCGTTCCCCAGAGGTCGGCGTCGCCCGCGGTGATGCCGCTGGCGACCAGGCTGTCCACGAGACCCGGGAGTGTCTGCGTGACCACGTCCTTGACGTGGCCCGAGACGTGGATCTCGAAACTCACCGGCTGGTCTCCGGAGCCTCTGCCAGGGCCTCGGCCACCGTCTTCTTCAGGTCCTGCCAAGAGGCGATGAACTTCGCGACGCCCTCGTCCTCCAGCGTCTGGGTGACGTCTGCGATGTCCACGCCGAGGTCGGCGAGCTGGGAGAAGACGAGGTGCGCGTCCTCGTAGGCGCCGGTCACCGTGTCACCGGTGACGACCCCGTGGTCGAACGTGGCCTCGAGCGTCTTCTCGGGCATCGTGTTGACCGTGCCCGGTGCGACCAGCTCGGTCACGTAGAGGGTGTCCGGCAGGGCCGGGTCCTTCACGCCGGTGGACGCCCACAGCGGCCGCTGCACGGTCGCGCCGGCGGCGACGAGCTCCTGCGCGCGAGGCTCGGCGAACTTCTTCTCGAAGAGCTCGTAGGCAAGACGCGCGTTCGCGAGTCCCGCCCGGCTCTTGAGGGACTCGGCGTCCTCGCTCTCGAACGCGGACAGGCGCTTGTCGACCTCGGTGTCCACACGGGAGACGAAGAACGAGGCGACGGAGTGGATGCCGGACAGGTCGTGCCCATTGGCCTTGGCCTGCTCGAGGCCGGCGAGGTAGGCGTCGATGACCTCGGCGTAGCGCTCGAGCGAGAAGATCAGCGTCACGTTGACCGAGATGCCCTCGGCGATCACCGCGGTGATCGCCGGAAGGCCCGCCTTCGTCGCGGGGATCTTGATGAGGGTGTTCGGACGGTCGACCTTGGCCCACAGCTTCTTCGCCTCGCCGACCGTGCCCTCGGTGTCGTGCGCGAGGTCGGGGGAGACCTCGATCGACACGCGGCCGTCGACACCGTCGGTGGCGTCGAAGACGCCGCGGAAGATGTCCGCCGCGTCACGCACGTCCGTCGTCGTCAGCTCGAAGATCGCACTGTCGACGTCCGCGCCGGCGGTCGCGAGGGCGGCGAGCGGGGCATCGTACGAGTCGTCGTCCTGATTGCCGATCGCGGCCTGGAAGATCGACGGATTCGTGGTCACGCCGGAGACGTTGCGCGACGTGATCAGCTCGGCGAGGTTGCCCGAGGCGATGCGTGCGCGCGAGAGGTCATCGAGCCAGATGCTGACGCCGGCCTCGACGAGCTGCTGGGTCGGGGTCGAGCCCGAGGTGGGGGTGCTCATGCGTTCTCCTTGACGGTTGCGCGGGCCGCTTCGACGACCGCGTCGGTGGTGATGCCGAACTTCTCGAACAGGGTCTTGTAGTCGGCGGAGGCGCCGAAGTGGTCGATGCCCACGGTGCGCCCGGTGTCGCCGACGACGCCACGCCACAGCGCCGTGGAGCCCGCCTCGACGGACACGCGCGCCGCCACGGCGGACGGCAGCACGCTCTCGCGGTAGGCGGCATCCTGCTCCGCGAACCACTCCAGCGACGGGGCGGAGACCACCCGCGCGCGGATGCCGTCGGCCGCCAGCACCTCGCGGGCGGCGACGGCCAGCTGGACCTCGGAGCCGGTCGCGATGAGGATCACGTCGGGCTCGCCGCCCTCGGCGTCGATCAGCACGTACGCACCCTTCGCGACGCCGTCGGTGGTGGCGAAGCCGTCTTCGCCACGGGGGAACACCGGGATGTTCTGGCGGGTCAGCGCGATGCCGACCGGACCACCGGTCGTGCGACGCACGATCTCCAGCCAGGCCGCGGACGTCTCGTTCGCGTCGGCCGGCCGCACGAGGGTGAAGTTGGGGATGAGGCGCAGCGTCGACAGCTGCTCGACCGGCTGGTGGGTCGGGCCGTCCTCGCCGAGGGCGACGGAGTCGTGCGTCCAGACGAAGATCGACGGGATGTGCATGAGCGCGGCCAGGCGCACCGGCGGGCGCATGTAGTCGCTGAAGATCAGGAACGTGCCGCCGAACGGACGGGTCGGTCCGTGCAGCTTGATGCCGTTGACGATCGCGCCCATCGCGTGCTCGCGGATGCCGAAGTGCAGCACGCGGCCGTAGGGGTCGCCCGACCACTCGTGCGTCGACCACTCGGTCGGGACGAACGAGGTCGCATCCTTGATGGTGGTGAGGTTCGACTCGGCGAGGTCGGCCGACCCGCCCCAGAGCTCGGGAAGCTGCGCGGCGAGCGCGTTGATGACCTGCCCGGATGCGGCGCGGGTGGAGACGTCTTTTCCGGATGCGAACTCCGGAGCCGTCAGGTCCGCGGGAAGCTCGCCCGCCTCGAGGCGGTCCAGGAGGGCCTTGCGCTCGGGGTTCGCGACGGCCCAGGCGTCGAAGTCCGCCTGCCACGCGGCACGGGACTGCGCGGCGCGGTCCCGCAGTGCGCGGGTGTGCTCGATGACGTCATCGGCGACGTCGAAGGACTTCTGGGGATCGAAGCCGAGGACCTTCTTGGTCGCGGCGAGCTCGTCGGCGCCGAGAGCTGCGCCGTGGATCTTGCCGGAGTTCTGCTTGCCGGGCGACGGCCAGCCGATGATCGTCTTGAGAATGATGAGCGACGGCTTGTCGGTCTCGCCCTTGGCCGCCTCGATCGCGGCGTAGAGCTCGGCGACGTCCTCGACGTATGCTCCCGTCTTCTTCCAGTCGACGGTCTGGACCTGCCATCCGTAGGCCTCGTAGCGGGCGGCCACGTCCTCCGTGAAGGCGATGTTCGTGTCGTCCTCGATCGAGATCTGGTTGGAATCGTAGATCGCGATGAGGTTGCCCAGGTTCTGGTGGCCGGCCAGGCTCGAGGCCTCGCTGGTCACGCCTTCCTGCAAGTCGCCGTCACCGGCGATCACGTACACGAAATGGTCGAAGGGGCTCGTCCCCGCGGCAGCCTCGGGGTCGAACAGGCCGCGCTCGTAGCGCGCGGCGTAGGCGAAGCCCACGGCCGAGGAAAGGCCCTGGCCGAGCGGCCCGGTCGTGATCTCCACGCCCTTCGTGTGCCCGTACTCGGGGTGGCCCGGCGTCAGTGAGCCCCACGTGCGCAGCGCCTCGAGGTCGGTCAGCTCGAGGCCGAACCCGCCCAGGTACAGCTGCACGTACTGGGTCAGCGACGAGTGGCCGGCCGACAGGATGAATCGGTCGCGGCCGAGCCAGTGCGTGTCGGAGGGGTCGTGCCGCAGGACCCGCTGATACAGGAGATACGCCGCCGGCGCGAGGCTCATCGCCGTGCCGGGGTGGCCGTTGCCGACCTTCTCCACTGCATCCGCGGCCAGCACGCGGGCGGTGTCCACCGCGCGCCGATCGATCTCGTCCCAAGCCAGTTCCGACACGTGGTGCCCTTTCGAAAAGAGGGGAGTGCGTCCGACTCTCGAACCGGCTTCGGCGATGCAAGACCGCCCGTGCCGGCGTTCGGCGACGCCTGTGATTTCAGCTTAGCGAAGAGGCGTGGGCACGATGCCCTGTATGTCGTCCGTGACAATCATGCGCGAGCCTCCACGTTCAACCTAGTGAATCAGAGTCAGCCCGCTGGATTCAAGAGCCGCTGTGCGGGTGACCTAGACTGGAGCCTGCCGAGAAAGGGGATCCGGGGCATGGTGCACTCGAGCGTGTCCGCTGTGAAGGACCCCGCGACACCCGCCTCTGTCGGACGCGGGATGCCCCTCGGCCAGAAGATCCGGGCCTACATCACGCTGACGAAGCCGCGCGTGCTGGAGCTGCTCCTGGTCACGACGGTTCCCGTGATGATCCTCGCCGAGCGGGGGATGCCGAACCTCTGGCTCGTGCTCGCCACCGTCGTCGGTGGGGCGATGAGCGCGGGCTCCGCCGCCACCTTCAACATGTACCTCGACCGTGACATCGACGCGCATATGCGGCGCACCAAGAACCGACCACTCGTGACGGGCGAGGTGTCGCCCCGTGGGGCCCTCGTGTTCGCGTGGACCCTGGCGGTCGCTTCGACCCTGTGGCTTCTCGTCACGACCAACTGGCTCGCCGCGACGCTGAGCGCCGTCGCGATCTTCTTCTACGTCGTGATCTACACGGTCATCCTCAAACGGCGTACCGAGCAGAACATCGTCTGGGGCGGGATCGCCGGCTGCTTCCCCGTGCTCATCGGATGGTCGGCGGTGACCGGCTCCCTCGCCTGGACGCCGTTCGTGCTCTTCCTGCTCGTCTTCCTCTGGACGCCGCCGCACTACTGGCCGCTCTCGATGAAGTACAAGGGCGACTATCAGGAGGCCGAGGTGCCGATGCTGGGCGCCACGCGGAGCGGCCTGCAGGTCGGCCTGCAGGTGATCCTCTACGCCTGGGCGACCGTCGCCTCGTCGCTGCTGCTCATCCCCGTCGCGGGGATGGGGCTCGTCTACACGGCATCCGCCCTCGTCTTCGGCGGATGGTTCATCGTCGAGTCGCACGTTCTCTACAACCGCGCGGTGCGCGGCGAGCAGATCCGGCCCATGAGGGTCTTCCACGCGTCGATCACCTATCTGACACTCCTCTTCGTCGCGATCGCCGTCGATCCGCTGCTGCCCTTCTGAGCAGGTGCCGCCGTCCACAGACGACGGTGCCGGACCCCCGAAGGGGCCCGGCACCGTCGTGGCATGTGGTGCGTCAGACGGCGGGGCGCTCGTTCTCGCCGGCGGTGGAGCCGGCGGACTCCGCGACGGGGGTGGACGCCGTCGCGGCGGCGGTCGGTTCGACGACCTCGACGACCTCGATCTCCTCCGCGACGATCGCGGGGGCCACCGACGGGTCGCGCAGGAGCGCGCTGAGGGTGCCGAGCGTCAGCGCCAGCGCCAGGCCGACGAGACCGGCCCCGATGAGGACCGCGCCGAGCACGGCCCAGATCTGGCCGGGGTAGACCTCGACGCCGGTCGCGGTGCCGTCGGTGATGGTGTTCGCCATGATCGTCAGCTTGGTGACGAGCAGGTAGACCCCGCCGCCGATGGCGACGAGCGAGCCGCCCACGAGCACCCAGAACGGGATGCTGCGGATCACACGGGCGGTGTTGGGCATGGGAGAGCTCCTTCTGTCACGTCGCCGCACGCGCGACGACAGATCGACTATCTGCGAACCACCAGGGGAGCGGTGATGCGCCGGCTATGAGGCCGCTGTGGACCGTTCGCCGTGAGCCAGCATGTCACGGGGCGCCTTCAGATGCAGAACCACCGACGTCATCGCCGCGACGAGACACACGGCGAGCACCATGTGGATGTTCACGAGGGGCAACGGAAGACCCGTGCGGGCCTGCCAGAGCCCGATCACGATCTGCACGAGCTCCACGCCGAGGAGCACGCCGGTCCAGAGGCGCAGGCGGAGGGCGGGCGCCGTCCGGAACGACCACGCGAACAGCGCGACGGTGACGGCGAACAGTGCGTAGGCGGGCCAGCTGTGCACGTGCTGCCAGAAGATCGGGTCGAGGCCGTTGCGGGCCGCCGCGTCGTCTCCGGCGTGGGGGCCGGAGCCGGTCAGCAGAATGCCGATGACGATCGTCACGAGCACGACCGCGCTCGCGACATGGGTGAGGATCGCGAAGCCACGTGGAACGGCCCGCAGTCGGGGACCCGGCGTCGCGTACACCCGCGCCACGTAGGCGGCGGCGAGCGCGACGAGGGCGGCCGACACCAGGTAGTGCAGTCCGACGATGCTCGGGTGCAGGTGCAGCCACACCGTGATGCCGCCGATCACCGCCTGCAGGATGATGCCGATCCCGATGGCGAGGGTGAGTCGCGGCAGCTCCGGGCGCGTGCGCCACAGGCGTACGACGGAGAGGAACGCGAGGAGCGCGATGATCACCAGCACGCCGGTGAGCGTGCGGTTGCCGAACTCGATGAGGCCGTGGATGCCGAGCTCCTCGGTCGGCACGAGGGACTCCGGGGTGCAGTACGGCCACGTCTCGCATCCCATGCCCGACCCGGTGAGCCGTACGAGGCCGCCGGTGCCCACGATCACGATGTTGCTGACGAGGACGAGCCACGCCAGGACGCGGGTCCCGCGCCCGACACGCGCGGGAAGTCGGGACAGGAGCGACCGGGCACCCGCGTCGGCGGATGCCGGTGCGAGCGGGTCGGGCGTAGAGGTCTGCTGTGCGGACATGGTGGGGTCGCCTCCCGGATGCGCGCCCGGACGGGCGCCGGCCACCCTGTGCCGGGGTGTTGCCTGTAGACTGAAGGGGTTGGGAACAGCGGCGCGCGAAGCGCGTCACGCCCCTACAGTCTAGGCGCGCGAGGTGCGGGCCCCGACGAAGACCACGTCGGAGAATACGACACGACAACGGCCCTGGAAGCGGCATCCGACCTTCGCCCACGACACTCCGATCGTGACACAGGCGCAGGCGCAGGAATGCCGGAGCGGATGACACCGCCGGGCACGAAGGAGGCAAACCCATGTCGGATGTGCTCATCGACCGTCCCGAGCTCGAGGGACTGGGCGTCTACGAATTCGGCTGGCACGACACGGATGCCGCCGGGGCCGTCGCCCAGCGCGGTATCAACGAGGACGTCGTCCGCGGTATCTCCGCGCTGAAGTCCGAGCCCGACTGGATGCTGAAGACCCGTCTGAAGGGGTACCAGCTCTTCGGCCGCAAACCCATGCCGACGTGGGGCGCCGATCTGTCGGACATCGACTTCGACAACATCAAGTACTTCGTGCGCTCCACCGAGAAGCAGGCGCAGTCATGGGAGGACCTCCCGGCCGAGATCCGCGACACGTACGAGAAGCTCGGCATCCCCGAGGCCGAGCGTCAGCGTCTGGTCGCCGGCGTCGCCGCGCAGTACGAGTCCGAGGTCGTGTATCACCAGATCCGCGAGGACCTCGAGGCTCAGGGTGTCATCTTCATGGACACCGACACGGCGCTCAGGGAGCACCCGGAGTTCTTCGAGGAGTACTTCGGCACGGTGATCCCCGCCGGAGACAACAAGTTCGCCGCGCTGAACACGGCGGTGTGGTCGGGCGGGTCGTTCGTCTACGTGCCCAAGGGCGTCCGCGTCGAGATCCCATTGCAGGCCTACTTCCGTATCAACACGGAGAACATGGGCCAGTTCGAGCGGACGCTGATCATCGCCGACGAGGACAGCTACGTCCACTACATCGAAGGCTGCACCGCACCGATCTACAAGAGCGACTCGCTGCACTCGGCCGTCGTCGAGATCATCGTGAAGAAGAACGCCCGCGTGCGCTACACGACGATCCAGAACTGGTCGAACAACGTCTACAACCTCGTCACGAAGCGCGCCGTCGCCCACGAGGGCGCGACCATGGAGTGGATCGACGGCAACATCGGCTCCAAGGTGACGATGAAGTACCCCTCGATCTACCTCATGGGCGAGCACGCCAAGGGGGAGACGCTGTCGGTCGCCTTCGCCGGTCCCGGACAGCACCAGGACGCCGGCGCGAAGATGATCCACATGGCGCCGTACACCCAGTCGTCGATCGTGTCCAAGTCGATCGCGCGCGGCGGGGGCCGCGCGGGCTATCGCGGCGAGGTCCGTGTCGCGCCCGAGGCGCACCACTCCGCCAACACCGTGCGCTGCGACGCGCTGCTCGTCGACACCATCTCGCGTTCGGACACCTATCCCGCGATCGACATCCGCGTCGACGACGTGCAGCTCGGTCACGAGGCGACGGTGTCGAAGGTGAGCGAGGAGCAGCTCTTCTACCTGATGAGCCGCGGCATGCCGGAAGACGAGGCGATGGCGATGATCGTGCGCGGCTTCATCGAGCCGATCGCCCGCGAGCTGCCCATGGAGTACGCCCTCGAGCTGAACAAGCTCATCGAGATGGGCATGGAAGGATCCGTCGGCTGATGACGACAGTGACGCAGACCCCCGCCAGCGAGAGTCCCCGGGCGCAGGGTCACATCGATCCTGCGGCCACGCTGGTCTCGAAGACCGTTCCCGTGCAGACGCGCTCGGAGCGTCCGACCGCGTTCGACCCGGCCGACTTCGACATGCCGACGGGGCGCGAGGTCAACTGGAAGCACACCCCGGTCACGCTCGTCGGCGACCTGCTGCGTGACGAGCCCGCTCCCCATGACGTCATCGGCGTCGAGGTGAGTGCCCCCGGCGTCGTCGAGCAGATCCGCCTGGCTGTCGGGCAGGCTCCGCGCGGCGAGGTCTTCCGTCCCGAGGATCGTGTCAGCGCGATCGCATGGGCGCAGGAGGACGAGGCGCCGCTCATCCGGATCCCGGCCGACGTCGAGCTGGACGAGCCGGTCTTCGTGCGTCTCACGGGTCGCGGCGGCGTGGCGCACGCCCACGTCGTCATCGAGGCCCAGCCGCACTCGCGTGGCACCGTCGTCCTCCGCCACGAGGGCACCGCCCAGCAGGCGCAGAACGTCGAGATCATCGTCCGCGACGGCGCCGCTCTGACCGTGGTGTCCGTGCAGCGCTGGGACGACGACGCCATCCACCTCGCCTCCCACCAGGCGCGCGTCGACCGCGACGCCTCCCTCACCCACGTCGTGGTGAGCCTCGGCGGACGCGTCGTGCGCGTGAACCCGTCGGTGGAGCTCGCGGGCGCCGGGGCCGAGGGCAAGCTCTACGGGCTGTCCTTCTCGGACGCCGGACAGCACCTCGAGAGCCAGGTCTACCTCCACCACAAGGGTCCGCAGACCGTGGGCGACGTGCTCTACAAGGGCGCACTGCAGGGCGAGTCCGCCCGCAGCGTCTGGATCGGCGATGTGCTCATCGGCCCGGATGCCGTGGGCACCGACTCCTACGAGGCGAACCGCAATCTCGTTCTCACCGACGGTGCGCGCGCGGACTCGATCCCGAACCTCGAGATCGAGACGGGCGACATCCGTGGCGCGGGCCACGCCAGCGCCACGGGCCGGTTCGACGACGAGCAGCTGTTCTACCTGCAGGCCCGCGGCATCGCGGAGGACGAGGCACGCCGTCTGGTCGTGCTCGGCTTCCTGACGGAGATCGTGCAGAAGATCGACGTGCCCGCGTTGCAGGACGAGCTGATCGCCGCCATCGAGGACGAGCTGGCGCTCGTCGGCGAGGCCGTGGTCGCGGGAGCCGGCGAATGACCGCGCAGAAGGTGCTGAGCCTCAGCGAGCTCACCCAGGACGCGGCCGTGCGCGTCGAGGTCGATGGCGTGCCCATGGCCGTCGTCCTCGATTCCCAGGGGGAGGTGCACGCGATCGGCGACACGTGCACGCACGGCGACATCTCGCTGTCCGACGGCTTCGTGGAGGGTGACACTCTCGAGTGCTGGGCGCACGGCTCGGCGTTCTCGCTGCGCACCGGCCGCCCCCTGAATCTTCCGGCCTACGAGCCGGTGCCCGTGTACGAGGTCACGATCGACGGGGACGACGTCCTCATCGACCCCGCCGTCCTCAAAGTAGTGAACTGAAGAAGGTAACTGACATGGCTGTTCTCGAGATCCGCAACCTCCACGTGACGGTGGAGACCGACGCGGGGGAGACTCCGATCCTCAACGGCGTCGACCTCACCGTCCGCACCGGCGAGACGCACGCGATCATGGGCCCCAACGGCTCGGGCAAGTCGACGCTGGCGTATACGATCGCCGGTCATCCCAAGTACACCGTGACGCAGGGCACCATCACGCTCGACGGCGAAGATGTCCTGGCGATGTCTGTCGACGAGCGGGCCCGTGCCGGCCTGTTCTTGGCGATGCAGTACCCGGTCGAGATCCCGGGCGTCACGGTCACGAACTTCCTCCGTACCGCGAAGACCGCGATCGACGGTGAGGCGCCGGCGATCCGCACATGGACAAAGGACGTCAAGGAGGCGATGAAGAACCTCCGTATGGACCCGAAGTTCGCAGCACGCAACGTCAACGAGGGCTTCTCGGGCGGCGAGAAGAAGCGTCATGAGATCCTCCAGCTCGAGCTGCTCAACCCCGCCATCGCGGTCCTCGACGAGACCGACTCCGGCCTCGACGTCGACGCGCTGAAGATCGTGTCGGAGGGCGTCAACCGCGCCAAGGAGGCGACCGATCTCGGAGTCCTCCTGATCACGCACTACACGCGCATCCTCCGTTACATCACTCCCGACTACGTGCACGTGCTCGTCAAGGGCCGCGTCGCCGAGGAGGGCGGCCCCGAGCTCGCCGAGCGTCTCGAGGAGGAGGGGTACGACCGCTACCTCGAGCCCTCCGACGTCGTCGAGGCTTAGGATCGAACGCATGACCGCGACGCTCAGCCCCGAGAAGTACGACGAGGTCACCGAGGCGCTCAAGGACGTCATGGATCCCGAGCTCGGGATCAACGTCGTCGACCTCGGGCTCATCTACGACCTCAGCTGGGACGAGGAGAACGACGCGCTCGTCATCCACATGACGCTGACCTCGGCCGGCTGCCCGCTCACCGATGTGCTCGAGGAGCAGACGGCGCAGGCGCTGGACGAGGTCGTCGATCGGTTCCGCATCAACTGGGTGTGGATGCCGCCGTGGGGCCCCGAGCGCATCACCGACGACGGTCGTGACATGATGCGCGCCCTCGGCTTCGCGATCTGACCGTACTTTAAGCCCCCTGACCCGGATTATCCCAGGTCAGGGGGCTTTTCACTGCTTCCACCTGGCTGTGTTCGATGAGGTCTATGGGGCAAAGGTCTAAGGACATGGTCAGCTGGATCACGGAGAAGGTCACCGCGATTGGAGCACGACCCACCGACGCCCAAGACCTGGCGACGACATAGTGCGTTTCGTCGCTTGGCTACGTATGGCTGACGGCGATCGCCAGCACACCCTGGGGATAGACCGTCGGCGGAGTACTAACATCGCGGTGGGGGTGCTCATGACCACTTCGACACGCCGAGTCGATCAGCCCGGCTTCGGAACCTACGTCGGGATAGCGGTGATCGGAATCGCTCTGGCGATCACGATCGGCATCGCGAGCCACGACTTGATCTGGACGGTTGCCCTCTTGGCACTGTCCGCGGCGATGCTCGCTTTTGCCTTCATCGCACGTCGTCGACAGAGGACCCGCGAACCGATTGATCCCGACGAATCCAACCAACCCTGAGTCACGAATGGCGGACCACCCCACCCTTCCGTAGCTGGGGTGGTCTGCCATTCGCGGCGCTCACTTACGACGTCGGCGGCGAGGGTGCCGCACCGCTACCTGGAGCGCGGAACGTCCTTCGGGGATCTTCACGTAGACGGGTTCCCACTTGCCCGCGACGCGGGAGCCGGAGGGGATCGCGTTGCCTTTTCGCCCACACGCACCGTCGTACTCCGTCGGGGAGGGCGGCCTCGTCGAGGCGGGTGCTGGCGGGGTCAGCGGTTCGCGCGCCCGAGATACGGCGGATCAGCGATCGCTAAACGCATCCTGGTTCGCCTCTTTCGCTTGGGTTCGTGACCAGTCTGGGATGCCCGGGAGGTGGCCTCGGCGTCGACGGGTGGGACGAGCGCGATCTCGCCGCGGAGGCGGCGGTGATTGACGCAGTCGACGTGTTCCGCGACGGCGATCTCGACGTCGCGGATGGATGCCCAGCGGCCCTTGGGCCGCAAGACGGGGTTGCGGGCCATGATGCGCGCCCTCGGCTTCGCGATCTGAGAGTCACCTCGTGACGGCGCCTCGACGGGGCATGCCGATGCCTCGATAGGCTCGGGAGGTGAGTATCGCGCCCCTCGAAGCCCTGCCGTTGGACACGTTGCGACGCCGGTCGAGCACGAAGTGGCGCACATACGGGGCGGATGTCCTGCCGCTCTTCGTCGCGGAGACCGACTTCGCCCTGGCGCCGCCCATCACGCGGGCGCTGACGGAGGCCGTCGAGATCGGCGACACCGGCTACACGCCGCCGGATCCCGGGCTCCGGGACGCGTTCGCGCGCTTCGCGGGTCGTCGCTTCGGATGGGCCGTCGACCCCGACCGCGTCCGGACGACCGCCGACGTCATGATGGGTGTCGTCGAGATCCTCCGTGCCGTCACCTCGCCGGGCGATCGCGTCATCACCACGCCGCCGGTGTATCCGCCTTTCGCGATGTGCATCGAAGAGGCGGGATGCCACGTCGCGCCCGTGCCGCTGGTCGACGACGGGTCGGGATGGCGACTGGACCTCGACGGCATCGAGGGGGCTCTGGCCGCAGGCGCCCGCGCCGTGCTGCTGTGCAACCCGCACAACCCGACGGGGACGGTGCACGCCGCGGCGACGCTGGCGGCGCTCGCGGAGGTCGTCGCGCGATACGACGCGGTCGTGATCAGCGATGAGATCCACGCGCCGCTGGCATTCGAGGAGAACCCCTACACGCCGTTCCTTGCGGCTTCGAAGACGGCCGCGGCGATCGGCTATGCGGTGACGAGCGCGTCGAAGGCGTTCAACCTCGCCGGCCTCAAATGCGCGATGATGATCACCGCGGACGCGCGCACCGCCGCGGTCATCGGGGCGCTGCCGCCCGAGGTCGAATGGCGCACCGGTCTGTTCGGGGCCATCGCGTCGGTGGCGGCGTTCGACCCGGCATCCGACATCTGGCTCGACGCGTTGCAGGCGCGACTGGACCTCAACCGTCGTCTGCTCGCCGATCTGCTCGCGAGCCATCTGCCGCGCGCGGGCTACCGCCCGCCGGAGGCGGGGTACCTCGCATGGGTCGACCTCAGTGCCTACGGGTGGGGGGACGATCCCGCTGCGCGCATCCTGGATGAGACCAGGGTCGCGTTGCACCACGGACCTCAGTTCGGAGAACAGGGCAGGGGTCATGTGCGCGTGAACATCGGATGCGCGCCCGAGATCCTCACCGAGGCGGTGGAGCGGATCGGTCGGCTCGCGTCGGCGTCGTCGAAGGCTCTCCCGGTGTGACATTCGGGGAAGGTAAGGCTACCCTCATAGAGTGCCTGCTGCGTCCCTGACCGTCCGCCCCGCGTACCGCCCGTACATCGTCACGGTGAGAAGCGTCCACCGCGTCGCTCCGCACTACGTGCGCGTTACGTTCACCGGACCGCAGCTCGAGTGGTTTGGCACCGCCGGCCTGGATCAGCGCATCAAGGTGGTGCTGCCCCTGCCGCACCTGCCCGGAGGATTCTCCGACGTCGGGCAGGACGAAGAGGCAGGAGACTGGTACGACCGATGGCGTGCGCTGCCGGCGGATCAGCGCAACCCGTTCCGCACCTACACCGTCCGTCGTGTGGATGCCGGGGCGCGCGAGCTCGATGTCGACTTCGTCGTCCATCACGACGCCGGCCCGGCGGGAGAGTGGGCGGAGAACGCGGCGGTCGGAGACCGCCTGGTCGTCGTCGGTCCGGACCAGCGCAGCCCCCATTCGCGCGTCGGCATCGACTGGCACCCGGGGACGGCGCGGCGACTGCTGCTGGCCGGCGATGAGACCGCGGCTCCGGCGATCTGCGGCATCCTGGAGTCGCTCGACCCGCGGTGCGAGGTCGATGCGTTCATCGAGGTCCCCACGGCGGCTGACGCCCTCGCGCCTGCCCTGCCGCCGACGTCCACGACGCGTCTTGCATGGATCGCCCGCGACGACCGCGCCCACGGCGTCGGCCTGATCGACGCCGTCACCGCATGGACGCGGACGCACGGCGACGTCCTGGAGAGAGCGGCCGCTCCCCGGCCGCAGGTGCTGGATGACATCGACGTGGATCGGGATCTGCTCTGGGACAGTCCCGAGGACGGCGATGGCGAGTTCTACGCATGGATGGCGGGAGAGGCGGACACCGTCAAGACCCTGCGCCGCCTGCTGGTGTCGGGATGCGGAGTGGATCGCAAGCGCGTCGCCTTCATGGGGTACTGGCGCCTCGGCCGGGCCGAGCGCGTCGAATGAGCGTGCGGGCTCGACCGCGGCGGACCCTGATCGTCGCGGCGGTGGGCGCTGTCGTCCTCGTCGCGCTCGTGCTGCTCTCGCTCACGGTGGGCGCGCGCCCGATCGCGCCGGGCGTCGTCTGGCAGGCGATCATCGCGGGCGATCCCGGCGACGCCGATCATGTGGTCGTGCTGACCCAGCGCGTCCCGCGGACGGTGATCGGTGTGTGCGCCGGTGCGGCACTCGCCCTTGCCGGCACCGTCATGCAGGGGATGACCCGCAACCCGTTCGCCGATCCCGGGCTGCTCGGCCTCAACGCGGGAGCGTCCGTGGCGGTGCTCGGTGCGATCACCCTGTTCGGGCTGTCGCGTCCCGACGGGTTCGTCTGGTTCGCCTTCGTGGGTGCCGCGCTCGCGGCCGGCCTGGTCGCGGTGATCGGCGGTCGAGGCCCTGACGCCGCCAGCCCCGCCCGGCTCGCCCTCACCGGCGCGGCCGTGACCGCGGGGCTGACCGCGGTCACCTTCCTCGTCCTCAACACCAACGCCTACGCCCTCGACGTCTATCGCTATTGGTCGGTGGGTGGACTCACCGCTCGTGGACTCGACGCCGTCGCCCTCGTGCTGCCCGCCCTGCTCGTCGGCGCGGTCCTCGCCCTGGCCTCGGCCCGCGGGCTCGATCTCATCGCCCTAGGCACCGACACCGCGGCCGGCTTGGGGCACGACGTGTCGCGCAGCCGTCTGCTCGGCATCGTGGCGACCGTCCTCCTCTGCGGCGGCGCAACCGCCATCGCCGGCCCCATCGTCTTCCTTGGGCTGCTCGTCCCGCACGCGCTCCGGCCTCTCGTCGGCGGGAGCTACGGACGACTGCTCGCCCTCGGCATCCCCTATGGCGCGGCGCTGCTGCTGCTCGCCGACATCGTGGGCCGGATCGTCGCACTGCCCGGCGAGGTGCAGGCGGGCATCGTGGTCGCGGTGATCGGCGCGCCCCTGCTGATCGCCCTCGTGCTGCAGCCGAGACGGAGCACCCTGTGAGCGCCCTGCTCGCGGTCCGCCGATCGGCGGCGCGGCGGCGCACGCAGGTCATCGCCGTCCTCGCCGTCGTCATCGTCGGGGCGGTCGCGCTCTCGCTGTCGCTCGGCGACTATCCGCTCGCGCCCGATCGTCTGTGGCTGACGTTGACGGGCTCGGGAACCCGCGTCGAGCAGTACGTCGTGTTCCAGGTGCGGGCTCCCCGCGCCGCGATGGCGGTGGTGGCCGGGGCCGCACTCGGCGTCGCCGGCGCGCTGCTGCAGTCGTTCCTCGGCAATCCGCTCGCCAGCCCCGACCTCCTCGGGATCTCCGGAGGCAGTGGCCTCGCGGCCGTCACCGCGATCCTCGTCCTCGGAACCACCGGGCCCGTCCTCATCCTCTTCGCGTTCGGGGGAGGGCTGTTGGTCGCCCTCCTCCTGTTGCTCGCCGGACGCCACCTCCGCGACGGCGGCTTCCGCTTGATCCTCGCCGGAATCGGCGTCTCGTTCCTCGCGACGGCGCTGATCAACCTGATGATGGTGCGGGCGAAGATCGAGGAGGCCCGCACCGCGCTGCTGTGGCTCACGGGCAGCCTCGCCTCGACGCCGTGGTGGCAGGTGCTGACAGTGACCGCGGTCGTCCTGGCTCTCGTCCCGGCGCTCGTCCTCGCCGGACGCTGGCTGCCCCTCACGCAGCTCGGGCACGCCACCGCCAGCGGTCTCGGAGTGACCCCCTCCTCGGTCCGCCTCGTCGTCGTGACCGCCGCCGTGCTCCTGACGGCCGCCACCTGCGCGTTCGTCGGTCCCATCTCCTTCATCGCGCTCTGCGCACCGGCGATCGCCCGGGCGGTGCTCGGGCACGGCGCCGTGGGCCTCGCCGCGAGCGGTGCTGTCGGTGCCGTGCTGCTGGTGGCCGCCGATCTCGTGGCCCAGTTCGCGATCCCCGGCCTCTCGCTGCCGGTCGGGATCGTCACCGGCGCGGTGGGCGCGATCTTCCTCCTCTGGCTCCTGGCCACGTCGAAAGGACGACAGCTGTGACGTCGGCATCCGTCTCTGCCCGCCTCGAGGCCCATGGGCTCGCCGCCGGCTATCCGTCTCGGCGCGTGATCGAGGAGCTCGACCTGCAGATCGCCCCCGGGCGCGTCACGATGATCATCGGCGCGAACGCATCGGGCAAGTCCACCCTCCTCGGTGCCCTCTCGCGGCTTCACGCGCCGCTCGCCGGCCGGGTGGAGGTCGATGGCGTCGGCATCCACACCATCCCGCGGCGACGGTTCGCCCAGATCGTCGGACTGCTTCCGCAGCATCCGACCGCCCCCGACGGCGTCACGGTCGCAGAGCTCGTCGGCCGAGGTCGCCACCCGCATCGCGGACTGCTGCAGCGCTGGAGCGTCGAGGACACCGCGCGGGTCGACGAGGCGATGGAGTGGACGGGCGTCACCGATCTGGCCGACCGTCCGGTCGGCGACCTGTCCGGCGGGCAGCGCCAGCGTGTCTGGATCGCCATGGCGCTCGCGCAGGATCCTCGGATCCTGCTCCTCGACGAGCCGACCACGTTCCTCGATCTCAGCCATCAGATCGATGTGCTGGACCTGCTGCGGGCGCTCAACCGCAGCCGTGGGACGACGGTCGTCGCGGTGCTCCACGATCTGAACCTCGCCGCACGCTACGCCGACGATCTGATCGTCATGCACGACGGCGCCGTCGTCGCGCAGGGGACGCCGGCCGACGTGCTCACGGCCGACGTCGTCCGGCGGGCCTTCGGACTGCACGCGCTGGTGATGCCCGATCCGCTGACCGGGACGCCCCTGATCATCCCCGTCCCGACGGCGGCCGACGTGCCCGCACCCGCCGTCACACCCTGAGATCCCGCGGTCCACCCGAGACCCCCGCCCCCAAGAGAGGAACACCCACATGAGACGATTCCGCACGGTGCTCAGCCTTGCCGCGATCGCGAGCGCGACAGCGCTCCTGCTGTCCGGCTGCGCCGCTGGCTCGACAGCCGCCCCCGCCGCGTCGGGGAGCGCGACCGGAGACGGGTTCCCCGTCACCGTCCGCTCGGCGCTCGGCAACGCCACCATCGAGAAGAAGCCCGAGCGTGTCGCCACCTGGGGATGGGGGGCCACGGACGCGGTCCTCGCGCTCGGCATCCAGCCGGTCGCGATCCCGGCGGACACCTACTCGGGCGGCGACGACAAGATGCCGCCGTGGATATCCGACGCCGTCGACAAGCTGGGCGGCACGAAGCCGACGATCCTCGACGCCAGCGCGAAGGAGATCCCCGTCGAGGCGCTGCTGAAGACCAACCCGGATGTGCTCCTCGCGCCCTATTCCGGGCTGACGCAGAAGGAGTACGACGCGGTCACCGCGGCCGGCATCCCTGTCGTCGCCTACCCCGACGCGCCCTGGACCACGCCGTGGCGCGACGTCATCACGATCACCGGCAAAGCCCTCGGGATGAGTGCCCAGGCCGATCAGCTGCTGAAGGGCCTCGACGCCCAGGTCGCCAAGGCGGCGGCGGCCCACCCCGAATTCGCCGGCACCAGCATCGCGTACGTCGATGACGACGTGGACACCTTCTACCTCTACCTGCCGTCCGATCCGCGGGTGGAGATCCTGCAAGACCTCGGCTTCGTGTCCCCGCCGAGCGTGACCGCGCTCAACACGGGGGCGGGCACGTTCTACACGACGGTCAGCCGGGAGAACCTCGACAAGATCGACGCGCAGGTTCTCTTCACGCAGGCCGAGAACCAGTCGACGCTCGACGAGTTCCTCGGCTCGTCGCGCGGATCGCTCATCCCCGCCATCAAGAAGGGTGCGGTCGCGGCGATGGTCGGCGCGGAGAACGTCGCCTCCGTCTCGCCGACGGCCCTGACGCTGCCGTGGGCGCTGCCCACCATCACTGAGAAGCTCGCGGCAGCCGTGGCGAAGGCCAAGGGCTGACCCCGACCTCGCGTCCGGCACGACGAAGGCCCCGACCGCAGTGGTCGGGGCCTTCGTCGTGCCGAGCGGCTCAGCGGGAGCGGTTCTCCAGGGTGCGGACACCGGCCCAGGCGGCGGGAATGATCAGTGCGGCGAGGGCGGCCTTGACGATGCCGCCGATGATGAACGGCGTGACGCCCGCGGCGAGGATCGCCTCCAGACCGAGGTCCTTGCCGAGCACCGTGTTCAGGATGAAGGCCATGTACGGCACGCCGAAGAGGAACGGGATCACGCTGGCGGCGATGAAGCCGACGAAGGCCAGGACGGGACGACGATCCCACGCGCGCTCCGCGAACCAGCCCGCGACGAATGCCGCGAACACGAAGCCGATGATGAACCCGAAGCTCGGCTTGGTGGCCGCGGCCACGGTTCCGGTGAGCCCGGCGAAGACGGGCAGGCCGGCGAGGCCGGCCACGAGGTAGGTGATCAGTGCCGCGGCGCCGCGGCGTGCGCCGAGGGCGGCGCCGACGACGACGACGGCGAGGGTCTGCCCGGTGACGGGAACGGGCCAGAGCGGCACCTCGACCTGGGCCAGGAGGGC
Organism: uncultured Microbacterium sp.; assembly: GCA_947647645.1. GTDB lineage: Bacteria > Actinomycetota > Actinomycetes > Actinomycetales > Microbacteriaceae > Microbacterium. Next base: position 10 of record CANSLE010000012.1, on the reverse strand, counting down.
GACCACGGCG